>JAQTRN010000136.1 GCA_028711795.1 Dehalococcoidales bacterium
CATTGACGTTATATGGGATCTTAATTCTCAGTAGCAGGTCGGCAATTCGGAGAGGAAAGATGCCATACCCGATTCTCAAGCCGGCCAGGCCAGCCCACTTGCTCAGTGTTCGCAGTACTATCAGGTTCGAGTATTGGCTTAATAACGGTACGGCTGTCTGTCCGCAAAACTCGTAATAGGCTTCGTCCAGCAATACCGGTAGTCCTGTATTGAGAAGCTCTCGTATATCTGACTCTGGGGTGAGCATCCCGGTAGGATTGTTCGGATTGACCAGGAAAATCATTTTGGTTTTCTTGTTTATGGCGGCCTTAATACCTTTTAAGTTGATAGCGAACTTATCGTCACGTGGGACTTCCACCAGAGTACCATTACACAGGCGCGTGCTGAAGCGGTATATGCCAAAGGTCGGCACCGAGTTTATGACTTCATCACCCGGGCTTACAAAAAGACGCAAGACCAGGTCAATCAACTGATTGCTGCCATTACCCGCGACAATGTGGCTGGCCTTTATACCAACGTATCTGGCGAGTGTCTCCCGCAATTTGGTCTGCTGGTCATCAGGATAGATGTTCAGGTGTGGATACGCGGCCAGAGCTTGATTTACCTTCGGCGAACAGCCGTAAGGATTTTCGTTAGCATCCAGCTTGATAATATTCTCCACCGGGACGTCAATTTTACCCTCTAATGTCTCCGGCGAAGTGCTGGCTGAATAACCGGCAAAAGTTGCCAGGTCGGGTCGAATCAATCTCTCGATTCCTGACGCCGGGCCGGGAGTTACCACCGTTGATCACCTCCTTGGTTCCAAATAGACCTAGCGCATTTTATCACGGATTGTAGTGGGACGGAACAAGAATCATTGATCAGAAATGAAGCATGTTTAGCCGCGGTTGGTTTGTTCAGCCTATCCCAGCCGTTTTTCCATAGCCCGGGCATGTGCTTCGAGTCCTTCAGCCCGCGCGATGGTCATAGCGGCCTGGCCAAGCTGGGACAACTCGTCCGGCTTCGCCGATACGAAACTAATCAGTTTCATAAAATCACTGACATTCAGAGGCGAACTGAAACGTGCCGTTCCCCCTGTTGGCAGAACGTGACTCGGCCCGGCCACATAGTCGCCCAGGACCTCGGCCGAGTTCTCACCAACAAAAATACAACCGGCGTTGGTAATCTTTTCAATATAATCGGTCGCCCTTGCGATCGCCAGGCAGAGATGTTCGGGGGCATAAAGATTAGCCAGATCGATGGCTTCGTTCACGTCATTGACGACGATGATTCTACCCCGGCTATTCAGCGATTCCATGGCGATAGCCTGACGCGGTAGGTCTCTCAGCTGCCGTTCCACTTCTCGGTTGACTTCTTCCGCCAGAGGCCGCGACGTAGTGATCAGAATGGCTGAGGCCAGAGCATCATGTTCCGCCTGCGCCAGAAGGTCGGCGGCGCAATATTCCGGCTTGGCAGTTTCATCGGCAATAACCAGCACCTCGCTGGGCCCCTGGAGCCCATCGATGTCGACCGCCCCATACACCAGTTTCTTAGCCAGGAAGATAAAAATATTGCCCGGGCCGCAAATCTTATCCACCTTAGGGACCGATTCAGTCCCGAAAGCCAGCGCGGCAATGGCTTGCGCACCACCCACGGCAAAAACGCGGTTAACCCCGGCAATATCAGCCGCGGCCAGTGTGGCCGCTGGTATGGCGCCATCCGAAGCCGGTGGTGTCGCCAGGACAACTTCTCTGACGCCGGCTACCCTGGCCGGAATGGCTGTCATCAATACGGTCGATGGATACGAGGCAGTACCACCCGGAGCATAAACGCCGACCCTCTCCAGGGGGCGTATTATCCCGCCAGTCCCTGCCTTGATCTTAGTGGCTTGCCAGAATAGACTTTTCTGGAAGGTATGAAAAATCCGTATTCGTTCCGCAGCCAGCTCCAGCGCGTCCAATAGCCCCTTATCCAGCTTACGGCGGGCACCTTCAATCTGGTCTCTGCCTGCCTCCAGCGCAACCAATCTGATGCCATCGATCTTAGCCGTGTAATCGAAGAGGGCGGCGTCTCTACGGCAGCGCACGGTGTCAATGATTTGCCTCACGGCTGACTCCGGGTCGTCAACGCCAAACAATTCTTGCAGTCTTTGTTTTAAAGACGATGAGACAACGCCTATGTCAGTAGCGACCTTTCGTGTCAGTAGCGGCCTGGCGGACTCAATGCCTTCGATAATGAGCAATTTAAGTGACCTCCACTGCATTGCGCAGAGTCTCAATAATGTTGTCCAGCCGTTTATTCTTGGCAGTAGTGCCGGTTCGTTCTCTGTTCCCGATTAAGCATGCGGTAGACTCGAAAAGAGTGTCAATAATCTTCAGGTTATGCCGGGCTATAGTCTGCCCTGTCTGAGTATTTTCAATTAGCAGGTCAGCGTCTTCCGGGAGGAAAGCCTCGGTGGCTCCCCAGGTTGGAATCACGCGGTACATACCGAGATGGTTGTCCCGCGCGTATTTATCGGCGATATCGATATATTCGGAAGCTACTCTGATGGGGGCCAATCGCCCGGCGCTGAAACGCCTCAAACTACTGATATCGGAGACAGGTAAATCATTACTGACCACGGCCACTATTCTAACCCCGCCAAATTTCAAGTCAGCTAGCGCCTCTACCGGACTGGAAGGGAACCGGTAAAGGTGCTCCATAAGCCAGTCCCGTCCGGTGATCGCCAGGTCGAAATATCCGTTAGCCACCTGTAATGGCATATCCTGGGGGCGAATTACCTTGATAGCGACTCCATCCAGATTAGATATCGGTCGTCTGTTACCCGTGTCTGATGGATACTCATCCAGGCTGATACCAGCTTTCTGGAGCAGTTGCCGGGTTGGCGTCTGCTGGTGCCCATCAGGCAACGCCAACCGGACCGTGTCTCCGGTGCTATCCGGATAGTAGAATATATTTGATGACCTCCTTATTCTCCGGGTTTTCTTCTCTGTCCGCGCCGGGACCTCACCGACCGTCGCTAGCAATTCGCCCATATCTTTCGTTTCCCAGCTCTGCCGGTTGGCTATTAGGACGGCATTGAAATCGAGCACCTTACTCGTTGGCGTCAGATCCAAGTTCAGGATGTCTGTTTCAGATCTACCGGAAATTAAGACCAGGTCAGCATTTTCGGGAGGATAGACTTCAGTCGCTCCCCATAGTGGGAATACACTGAACCGTCTCAGCCGGAGATTGGCGGCGAATGACTCCGCCAGGTTGGGGTACTCGCCGGCAATGCGTACTGGTGATTGCCGTGACTGCATCTCTTCAATAGTAGTTCCGGTTTCAGAACGGCTGCTGGCCAAGTACAGTATGCCGTTTCCATATCCCAGACTCCTCACTTTAACCAGTGGACTGCTCGGGTATTTGACTAATAGTTCTTCTATCCAGTCTGAGCCACAAATACCTATGTCATAGTTTCCCATTGCTACCTGGACGGGTATGTCTTTCTCATGGAACACCTTGGCGGATAGATTGGGGAACCTCTGAGATGTTAGGCGGTACAGCCGCATTGTTGCTGAATAGCCGCTGAGTCCCCAATTACTCATTTCCAGTAGTTGGGCTGTCTCCGATAAGAGACGACCTTTTGGCAAAGCTATTTTCAAAGGCGATTTACTATCGTTCATCAAGCCAAACCGTGAAAAGAGGTCGACCAGGTCTATTTTCTCGGTAGATTCTCCCGGGAGAGTACCATTAGTATTTCGTCGACCGTAGCTAGCTCTGAACTCTTTTGTCTCATTATGTTGGTCAACACGAAAGATGGCGTTTTCTCCCGTATATCAAGAGTCCAGCTTGTTTCAGTGGGTTCCGGGCCACCCAGAGACAACCCGGCGATATAGCCAGCTTCGCGTAAGGTACTGGCTACTTTAAAGGCCATCGCTGCCGTCTCTTTCTTTGCCGTGATCAAGACAATTTGAGCAGACGACTTATCTGTGGCGGCGGGTCTAATCAGGTTCATCAATCGGTCGAGATAGAGAGCGAAGCCGGAAGCCGGAGTATCTCGGCCACCCATCAATGGGATCAGAGCGTCGTATCGACCGCCACCGCCTACTTTTTCATCGTCTATCAAGAATTGGAACATGACTCCGGTATAATACTCAAAGCCTCTACCTGAAGTTATGTCAAT
>JAQTRN010000137.1 GCA_028711795.1 Dehalococcoidales bacterium
GAGTTGAGGGCGCTGCCGCGCCAGCTAAATCGATAATGATCGAACTGCCGCGGGCGGTGAGTGTCAGGCAACTGGCTGAGCTTTTATCGATTGGCCCGCTAGATATCATCAAGCGGCTGATGCGAAAAGGTATCATGGCCAACATTAACCAGGCCATCGATTATGAGATAGCGGCGGCTCTGGCTAAAGAGGCTGGTTACGAAGTCCAGGCTAAGCCACAACCGACGGGCAAATCGGCTACTGTTATCGCTAATATCAAAAAGCAGCAATTGCAGAGTAAAGCGACTGCCGAGTTGTTGCCGCGCCCGCCGGTGGTGACTATTATGGGGCATGTCGACCACGGCAAGACCCGGCTGCTCGATGCTATCCGGCAGACTAATGTGATGGATACCGAGGCCGGAGGGATCACCCAGCACATCGGGGCGTACCAGGTGGAGGTAAAAGGCCAGAAGATCACTTTTTTGGACACCCCGGGGCACGAAGCTTTTACGGCGATGCGCGCTCGTGGTGCTCAGGTTACCGATATTACTATTCTGGTGGTGGCGGCTGACGATGGTGTTATGCCGCAGACTCTGGAAGCCATCAACCATGCCCGGGCCGCTGGCGTGCCTATCGTGGTGGCCATCAATAAGATTGATAAACCCGGAGCTAATCCGGATCATGTAAAGCAGCAACTGGCCGATGTTGGACTAGTGGTGGAAGAATGGGGTGGCGATACCGTTTGTGTGGCAACCTCTGCCAAAGAGAAAAAGGGTATCTCGGAGTTGCTGGAAAATCTGCTTGTCGTGGCCGAAATTGAGGACCTCAAAGCCAATCCGGCTCTGCCGGCGGCGGGAGTGGTCATTGAAGCCAACATGGACAAGAACAAGGGGCCTCTGGCTACGGTGCTGGTGCATGATGGTACTTTGAAGCTCGGTGATACCGTAGTTATCGGCACAATGTGGGGCCGGGTAAAGGCCATGTTTAATTATCTGGGTAAGCGAGTCCGCAAGGCCGAGCCTGCCACCCCGGTAGTGGTTTTGGGATTGAACAATGTCCCCCAGGTAGGTGATGCGTTAACAGTGGTCACTGACGAGCGGGAAGCGCAAGCGTTGATACAGAAACGCCTGCAAGAAGCGTCACAAACGGCTAAACTATTCAGCCTGGATAGCCTCTATGACCAGATAACAGCCGGCCGGGTCCGGGAACTTAACGTAATCCTGAAAGCCGATGTGCAGGGGAGTATTGAGGCGATAAGGAGTTCTCTGGAACAACTGGTGAGCGGCGGGGTTAAGGTGAGGGTAATCCATAGTGGTAGCGGTAATATTACGGAAAACGATGTTATGTTGGCTGTTGCCTCCAAGGGGTTGATTATCGGCTTTAATGTCAACTCCGAACCGGGTGCGCGGCGGCTGGCCGAATTGGAGGGCGTCGGCATTCGCCACTATAACGTGATTTATAACTTGATTGATGATGTCAGCAAGGCACTCAAGGGTATGCTCGAACCCACTTACGTTGAGGTTATCGATGGCCGGGCAGAGGTACGGGCTGTGTTTTCCAGTGGTAAGAAAGACAAGGTGGCGGGAGTCTATGTGACCGAGGGGAAGATGACACGGGGCGCTCCGGTAAGGGTCAGACGGGGTGGGAAAATACTGATTGAATCGGTGGTGAGCAGCCTGAAACGCTTTAAGGAAGACGCCAGAGAGGTAGCCACCGGCTATGAAGCCGGTGTTGGTATCGATAATTTCACTGAGTTCCAGGTGGGCGATATACTGGAATTCTTCCGTAAAGAAAAATCGGGGTAGGACGAACGGTTATGACGTATCGGGTGGAACGGGTGAACAACCTCATTCGCCAGGAACTTAGTGATCTGTTCCAGCGCGAGGTCAAGGATCCAAGGCTTGACACTTTCGTGGCCATTACCGATGTCGTCACTTCTCCCGACCTGAGACACGCCCGGGTATTTGTCAGTCGTATTGGCAGTGAAGCTGAGAAGCACGAAATACTGGGCGCGCTGACGGCGGCGGCTGGTTTTCTCCGTAATGAACTGGCCAAGCGTCTGCGGTTACGCCACATTCCGGAGCTAAGTTTTCAGTGGGATGACTCTATCGAACGGGGCGACCATATCCTGCAGTTGCTGGACAGAATCCATAGCGAAGACAACCAGGAGCAGTCGGCCGGATAAGATTGATTGTGAGAGTCGGGGCTTGACAGCCTACGTATAATTATAAAGGGCGCTACAGGATGATATGACGAAAATCTCCGGTGCGCCTGTGGATGACATAGTTGGGTCTGGTGACAAGTTTCACCAGAAAGGAGAATGATAAACCTTGGCTAGTGTCAATGTGGCGATCATTGGAGTGGGCAACTGTGCCTCATCGTTGGTCCAGGGAGTCCATTTTTACAAGAACGCGAAAGACGATGAGTTTGTCCCCGGGTTGATGCATGTCAATCTGGGTGGGTATCATATCAGTGACATCAACTTTGTGGCTGCTTTCGATATCGATAAGAACAAGGTCGGTAAAGACCTTGCCCAGGCGATTTACACGCTACCCAATAATACCTTCAAGTTTGCTGATGTTCCGGCACTGGGCGTTAAAGTGGAGCGTGGCATGACTCACGATGGTCTGGGCAAATACCTTTCTCAGATAATTGAGAAAGCACCGGGGAAGACCGCCGATATTGTTAAGATCCTGAAAGAGACGCAGACACACGTGGTGCTCAACTACCTGCCGGTCGGTAGCGAAGAAGCGACCAAGTGGTATATTGAGCAGATACTGGATGCCGGCTGCGGTTTCGTCAACTGCATACCGGTTTTTATCGCCCGCGAGGCCTACTGGCAGGAGCGCTTTAGTGAGCGTGGCTTGCCGGTGATCGGTGATGATATCAAGTCCCAGGTCGGCGCTACCATTGTCCACCGGGTCCTGACCAGGCTATTCCGGGACCGTGGCGTCAAGCTGGAGCGTACCTATCAATTGAACTTCGGCGGCAACACAGACTTTCTTAATATGCTGGAACGGGAACGGCTGATGTCCAAGAAGATCTCCAAGACCAATTCGGTCACCTCTCAGCTGGATTATAAGCTCGACCCGGATGACATCCATGTTGGTCCGAGCGACTATGTGCCGTGGCTCAAAGACCGCAAATTCTGCCACATCAAGATGGAAGGCCGTACTTTCGGCGATGTTCCATTGAATCTGGAATTGAAGCTTGAGGTGTGGGATAGCCCCAATTCAGCCGGCGTGGTAATTGATGCCCTCCGGTGCTGCAAACTGGCGATGGACCGCGGCCTCAAGGGGGCGCTGGAAGGGCCATCATCCTATTTCATGAAATCGCCTCCGGTCCAGTACACTGATGATGAAGCGCACCGTCTGGTGGAGGAGTACATTACTGGGACGAAACGGGCTGCGGGTAAGGGCCGCTCTACCGAGCGGGTGAAACCCGAGTAAGTAATTGGGGATCTTATGACCGACCCATGAAAATAGCGTTGGTGTCGCCCTACGATTTTGCTTACCCCGGCGGCGTCGTCAACCATATTTCGGCGCTGGAGCGTTGCTTTACCAGAATGGGACACACCGTTAAAGTCATCGCTCCGGCATCGAAGACTATAACCAGTTTTGGCGACCGGTTTATTCCGATAGGTACACCCCGCCCTATCCCGACCAGTGGCTCTATTGCCCGTCTCAGTCTCTCATTGAATCTGGGCCCCGCTATCAAAAGAGCCCTGGCAGCGGAGAATTTCGATATTATCCACCTTCACGAACCCTTTATGCCTATGCTCTGCAGCGCCGTGCTCCGCTTTTCCAATACAGTCAACGTGGCTACCTTCCACGCCTGTCACGGTAGCCCGGGTTATGATTTTGGCAAGCCCATCAGCACTATCATGTTAAAGAGGCGCGTGCGCAAGCTTCACGGCCGGATCGCGGTTTCCAAGTCGGCTATGGAGTTTGCCAGTACCAACGTCCCCGCTGGCCGTTATGAGATTATCCCCAATGGTATTGACATTGGGCACTTCTCACCTGATGTATTGCCGGTTAGTGAGTTCTGTGATGACAAGCTGAATATTTTGTTTGTGGGACGGCTGGAGAGTCGTAAAGGTTTGAAATATCTACTGCAGGCGTTCCGCTACGTCAAGGCGGAGGTGCCGAAATCACGTTT
>JAQTRN010000138.1 GCA_028711795.1 Dehalococcoidales bacterium
TATCGAATCGGGTTGAGGCCGGCGCAGTCGAAGATGCCTCACTACGGTATTCCGTACCGGCCGGTAGCGGCGTCCTGAAAGATGGGGAGGTGGGGTGGGTAGTAGGTGAACAGGACGAAAGCCAGCGCCAGGCAGACGAGCAATATCAGACCCAGTGTGTTCGACCATCGCGGCAGTTGATGCCCGGCCAGCAGTTTGTAGCTGACAATTTGCCCCACGGATACCGCCACCACGAAGATAGAGATATCAACCACCAGAATTTCCAGTCCGGTAATAGTGGTGTAGGCGTAGAAGAGCGCGGCAATAGTAATCGGCATAGCGTAGATACCCATGGCTTTGGCGCTTAGGAAATTGCTGACGGACCTCTTGAGATACGCGTATTCCACCACGGCGTAGAATAAGGCTGGCCAGAAGGCTATTTTGAAATGCTCCCAGACGCTTTCGTTTACGGCGGCGATAGCGCCGATTGGCGGCCAGTAGTTAGACCAGGCGAAGACGAAGTGCAAAATACTGCCCGCTACCGAGATGATAGCGATACCAATTAGTTCCCATCTCAGAGCTGGTCTTCTCATCACAAAAAACCTCGGCAAAAGTGACTGCTGGGGTTCTTGTGGTTACGCTAGCAGCCTCTTTCGGAGGCTATCAGGCGCTCTTGCCCGCATACTTCCAGTTAAGACCGCTCCGCACCCAGAGAGATTGATTGCACCGGGGGCAGGTGACACTGGTATTACCATTGGTGGTCTGCTCCTTAGCTTTGACCAGTCTCTGGCAGTTACGGCAGTAGATTTTCTTAATGATTAATTTCATAATTGATTTCCCTTCGTCGGTTTACTGACTTATTAACTTTGCTCCTGGCCCTCTTTTTCCGGAGTTATTTGTTCTTCAGGCTGGCTCTCGCGATCACGGAACCAGCGGTGGATCTCATCCAGAGACGGTGGACTGACGTAGAACACCTGGACGTCCGCCGGGAACTGTATCTGGTGTCCTTCTCTCATGAATAATAGTCCGGTCTCATCGGCGCCCAGTGTTTCATCCAGGTGTTTGGTAATGTAATCATTCCTTTTCTTGTTAGCTTCCGTGTAGAAGCCATACACCCGGAAAATCACGCCCTGGTTCTGCAGCCCTATGGCCAGACAGCGGCTCCAGTCCATGTATTCGGTCAGCAGGTCGCCATCTTCCAGGGCTTCGAAGCGGGCGCCCCGATCCGCCCGGTTCTTGATGATCCGGTAGCTACCATCATTCAGGTCTTTTACGGCGCGGACGCCCTCTTCACCACTCTGTGAAACTAACTCGTGATAGACCTTATTGACCTGCTCGAGCTTGAGCTCCAGGTTGCTCAGGTGATCATCCACCTGAGTCCAGTATTTACGGAATTTGGCGACATAGTCCGCCGGCGGCTCTATCCCCTGATAGATCAGAGGAATAAAGTATAACCTCCGGCCACCGATGAATGATTCAACGGCCGGTTTTTCGATTTTGGCAAGTTCTTCCGCCATTTTTCACCCCAATTTGGTAATATTACCCTAGATGGGAACAAATGAAAAGTCACGGTAGAACCTGAGCTCCGGGCAAGGCCGCCCCGGTTCTTTGGCGGTTATTATGTGTTAGAATGGCGCTATGGCTTTTGCCGTTGGCGCCATTATGTTTACTGCCGCTATGAGTTTTCGGAGGATTATCGAATAATCTGCCGGAGCCAGCTCCGGCAAAACAAAGGAGGGTGACTATGGCGTACCGCTCGTTTATCGTTCCCCGGAATATCTTTTACGGACCCGGAGCTCTCCAATCCCTGACTACCATCCCGATGAAGCGAGCTCTGATTGTGACCGATACCGGCGTGTGTGCCCTGGGTATGGTTGACCGTGTTAAGCAGATGCTTCAGGATTGTAAAGTTGAAGTATCCGTCTTTGACCGGGTGGAGGCCGACCCCTCGCGAGATACGGCGTGCCGTATCCTTTCTTTAGCGCAGGACTTTCAGCCGGACACATTTATCGGTCTTGGCGGCGGCTCGCCCATTGACGCTGGTAAGGCCGGATGGGTCTTCTACGAACACCCTGACCTGGCCTCCGGGTCACTGTTTGATATCCAGCGCGAACTGCCCAACCGGGTGTTGCGCCGCAAGGCCAGGTATATCGGTATTCCCACGACCAGCGGCACCGGCTCTGAAGTGACCGGCGCCATGGTGATCACCGACCGCGCCGAAAAACCACCCTTGAAAATTGGCGCCATTTCGCCGCATTTGAGACCCGATGCGGCCATCGCCGACCCGGAGCTGGCGGCGTCGATGCCGCCGGCAGTGACGGCTAATACCGGTTTTGATGCGCTGGTGCATGCGGTGGAGTGCTATGTGCTCATGCCGCCGATAGTCCTGATTGATTCGCTGGCGATCGGCGCGGCCAGGATGATATGGGAGTGGCTACCCCGGGCAGTAGCTAATGGCCGGGATATGCTGGCCCGCGATAATATGCACCTGGCGGCGCTGCAAGCCGGTATGGCTTTTGCCAATGGCCGGCTGGGGGTAGTCCACAATCTGTCTCATGAGCTCAGCGCTATTCTGGGGATAGCCCACGGGCGGGCTAATGCCTTGATGCTCTGTCCGTCATTCGCTTTTCTCTATCCCACTCACCGGGCGCGCCTCAGCAGCCTGGCGGAGTCCCTGGGTTTCTCCGGCCGGAGCGACCGGACCAGGGTTACTAACCTGCTCGCTGGGTTAGACGAATTGAAGCAGCGGGTGGAGATTCCGCTGGCGATGAAGGCCGGGCTGGCGGAAGCTACTTTTACGGCCCAGTTGGGGTCCCTGGTTGATAGTTATGATATCTACATGAGTCACCGTCCCCAGCCGCTTAGCTTTGAGGAAAAGCGGGCGCAGGGGTGGCCGGTCTCGGCTGACGAGGTAAAGGAGTTATTCCTTCACGCCTGGAACGGGACCAGAGCGGAGATAAAGTAGTCTGCATGTTTCCGTCCGGTCACAATGAATGGGGAGCTAATCCAATTGCCACCGTTTGTTCGGTAGTGTTACAATCAGCCCGACCGAGCTACACGGTGGGGGCTGGTCCGGTTATTTTAGTAACGCTTCTCAGGGGGGTGATGTATGAATTTATACCGTCTCCTTCAACAAAGGGCGCAGGCTGGCAGGCCGATTAAGATCGGGGTCATCGGCGCCGGTAAGTTCAGTACTATGTTTCTATCGCAGGCGCGCTTGACGCCGGGGATGCAGCTAGTGGGCATTGCCGAATTGCTTCCGGAAAAGGCGCGACAGGCCTGCCGGAAAACAGGCTGGCCGGAAGAAGTCCTTTCCTTCGGCGATTCGGCGGCGGCGATCAACGATGGTGCGCGTAAAGGCAAAGTTACCCTGACCCAGGACGCCGATCAGTTGATTCGGGCTGACCTGGACATCGTTCTGGAAATTACCGGAGTCCCGGAGGCCGGTGCTTACCATGCCTGGCAGGCGCTGGAGCACGGTAAGCATGTTGTCATGGTTAACGTCGAAGCGGATTCATTACTGGGCCCCGGCCTCAGGAAAAAAGCGGATGAGAAAGGGCTGGTCTATTCGATGGCTTACGGGGACCAGCCGGCGCTGATTGCCGAACAGATTGACTGGGCACGGGCTATCGGCATGGAGGTAGTCTGTGCCGGTAAGGGCACCCGTTACCAGCCTGAGTTCCATTATTCCACGCCCGAGACCGTGTGGCAGTACTACGGGTTCACTCCGGAGATGGTCGCCACCGGAGACTATAACGCCCAGATGTTCAACTCTTTCCTCGATGGCACTAAGTCGGCTATTGAGATGTGTGCCGTGGCTAATGCGTGTGGGTTAGTCCCTCAGTCAGGCGGCCTCCAGTTCCCCGCGGTCGGGACCGATGAACTACCCAGTATTCTTAAACCCAGGTCCGCCGGTGGGATCCTGGAGCATAGCGGTACCGTCGAGGTGATATCCAACGAAAAACGGGATAGGACTCCGGTGGTACGGCACCTTCGCTGGGGTGTTTATGTTGTCTTCAAAGCCCCGACCGACTATGTTAAGCGCTGTTTCTCCGAGTACGGCGTTACCCGGGATGCTTCCGGGGAGTACGGGGCCCTGTACCGGCCTAACCATCTTATCGGACTGGAGC
>JAQTRN010000139.1 GCA_028711795.1 Dehalococcoidales bacterium
TATGGGTGGCAACCTATCCCCTAAACCCCTTCCCTTACCCAGGGAAGGGGAGAAACAAAAAGAGAGGGGCGGAAGCCCCTCTCTACAATCTCTTCCTCGTCCGCCGGTTGCATTTCCGGTTGTCATTGTCGCATACTAACATAATGAGTCAGCCGTATTCACGTTTGAGTCAGGTCTATGATGCCGGCTGGGGCGATTTCTCGATACAATATATCGATTGGATTAAAGCCCTCTTACAGGAACGCCACCTCACGCAAGCTCGAATTCTTGACCTCGCCTGCGGTACGGGCATCCTGGCAGTGGCGCTGGCGAAATGCGGCCATATCGTCCACGGTATCGATACTTCGCCCGAAATGATAAGTCAGGCCAGGTCAAAGGCGGTAGGGCTCGGCAACGCGTCTTTTGCTGTTCAGGATATGGTCCGGTTCAGTGTAACGGGGCAGTTTGACCTGGTAGCGTGCACCTTTGATTCCATCAACTATCTGCGCCGTTTGACTGACCTGCGTCGAATGCTGTCCCGGGTAGCGGCCGTGCTCGGTGATGGCGGACTCTTTATCTTCGATTCCAATACCGAGAAGCTGTACCAGAGTCATTCGGATGAGACACGTACCCCGGTGTTGAATGGCCAGTCGCTAATTCAACGGTGCGTCTATGACCCGGCGCATAAGCTCGCCACGACCACGTTTTCCTTCCCGGACGGGACATACGAAATTCACCGGCAACGCCCCTATGGCCTTGACGAACTGCAACCGCGGCTGATGCGCGCCGGCTTACGGGTAATACAGCAATTCTCCTGGTTCGATATCCTGCCGTATACGCCGGAAACGGCGAAACTATTCTGTGCCGCGGAAAAAATTACTCCCCGGCAAAAGTGTCCGGCGAATGAATAAACGCCCTTGACACGCGCTGCGGCCAGTATCAATAATGTATTGTTCGTACACGGACTGGTGTCAGCAGTACCGTGGGCAGTTGTCAGCGTACAACAAGGAGGACTGCGATGCGTTTGGAAGGGAAGACAGCTATCATTATCGGCGCCGGCCAGAGTCCGGGCGAGGGGATGGGTAACGGCCGGGCGACAGCGCTGAGGTTCGCGCAGGAGGGAGCCAGGATCATGGCCGTCGATCGTAATCTCGAATCGGCCGAGGAGACGGTAGCGGTGGTCAAAAAGGCGGGTGGCGACTGCTTTGCCTTTGAGGCGGATGTTACCAAAGAGGCCACACTCGCCGCGGCCATAGCCGCGGGCCACAAGCGCTGGGGCCATATCGATATCCTGCACTATAATGTCGGCGTCAGTCTCGCCGGTGGCGATGCCCCGTTACTCAACTTCACCGAGGAGGCTTTCGACCACCTGTGTGCCGTCAACCTCCGGGGCGTCATCATGGCCTGTAAACACGTCATTCCCATAATGCGCCAGCAGCGCTCCGGCGCCATCATCATGATCTCCTCACTGGCGGCGTTAGAGAACTATCCTTATGTCGGGTATAAAGCGACTAAAGCCGCGATGATCGCCTTCATGCAGCAGGTGGCCATCCATAATGCGGAGTTTGGCATTCGCGCCAACGCGATCCTCCCCGGACTGATGGAAACGCCGATGGCGATCGAGCCGCGGGTGCGGGCCAGCGGCAAGAGTCATCAGGAGGTGGTGGCGGAGCGTAATACCCGCGTGCCGCTGCGCCATAAGATGGGCACTGCCTGGGATGTCGCCAATGCGGCGCTATTCCTGGCGTCTGACGAGGCCAATTTCATCACCGGTGTGCCGCTTCTGGTTGATGGCGGCGGCGCCATCAATATCGGGACTCATCCAAACCCGACATACCAGCACCAATAGGCTAGCGGATCAAATACTACCCGTAAGGAGACTGTCGAAATAGTACGGGAGAAATAAGGCACCGACAAGCAGTTTACCGGGCAAAGATTGGATGGAACTGGGCTCTACTATTACGGGGCACGGTACTACAATCCCACTATTGGGAGGTTCATTTCAGCTGACACAACAGTCAGGTTGGAGGGACTACAGACCTTAAATAGTTGTTCGTACTGCATTAATAACCCGCTAAAACATGTTGATCCATCCTGTCTATTCTATCTAATAGTTGGTGGGAGTGGTAGTCAAGATGCGGATAAAGCGAACTTCAAATGGATGGTAGAGCAGTTAATTAGGGGCGGAGAGGGATGGGACTTTCTACCGGCTATCGACCCTGAAGACTGGTATGCCATGAGAGATGTAGAGCCGAGAGTGGAACAGATAAAACAATACTTAAATACCCACGAACTCACCGACATCGAAATTATCGGCTTCAGTGAGGGCGCAGCAGCCACAGGCGTATTCCTGAGGGAACTTGCCGGAGACCCCGGTATCGTTAAGAACTCTTCGGAAATAAATGGCGCCGCTTTGTTGGAATGCCCACTGGTATCAGTGACTTAGGTGTAAAAAACTATGATGATTCTATGCTAACTAACCTTCCTGTGAAGTTAGATGTTCCCTTGGTGGATGTCTGGAATGAAGCCAGCGTGGTTCACAACTCGGGCCCGCTACCAGGTTGGGACAAAGGTAATAGTTACTCTTATGGTTCAAGCTCATGGTTAGAACGATTGACAGGCTCCTATCTCCTGATGTGTGATCCAAAATGGTACCTGGCCTATGAAGTGGTGATGACAGCTAGGGTGTATCATGGAGACATCTTAACCAGTGATTACGCGGTGCATGTGTTGGATAGCATTTTCAATTAGCTATTTGGAAAGCTCGAAGAGAAAGCTACAACATCAACACTATGACCGATGAGTTTGACACATGAGTAGAGAATTGAGGTGAGCCATTGGCGCGAATGAGATACCTCAGGCAGGAATTAGCTGTTTTATTAGTACTGGCAGTGCTGGTGACTTGCGGATGTATTAATAGTGGATATCGCAGTATCAAGGTAGAGGACCAGATATGCAGCTATTCTTTCGAGTACCCTGCAAGTTATACAGTTGATGGCCCTAGTGTCGAGGATAATTCAGACTGGAGATATTCAACTATAGGAGTATCTGCACCGAGGGCTAGCCGGACAATGAAGGTTCCCGACGTTGAATCGTCAGAATGGCGCACATATGAAGTCCGTTACACTCCATTAGGAGTGAGCATATTTGTCCGGGACTCCAGTGTGCGGCCTGATTTGCCAAGAAAGAGTGTTGATCGTATCATTTCACTCAATCAGGACAATACGTATTTCAAAGTGCTTGATAATTCGGGAATCATCGTTGATGGGAATCGAGCAGAACAACTCGCCTATGAGGATGCGCCATTTTCCTTCATTACACCTACTGATTCTAAGCCGCAGCTGAAATACGAACGAGATGTGTTTTTCGACTACAATGGTCTTAATTGGCATATATCCATGACTTCCGATATTGAGCTCAGGTCAGAAGCAGATTCTATTTTTGAGCACATCGTTCAGACTTTTAAGATTCTTGATTAACAACTAGTGATGCTAGCTTGTCCAGGTTTAGTTGCCACCAGTTTATCTGTGAGTAGAGTAAGGAAGATTTCTCAGCCACGCATTGCTTTCTAATAAGCACATTATTGGGGTCAAATACAGACTATCTGATGATGCTTCAGATTAGTAATTTCATTGACCACGAGCTACAATGAGGCCAAAAGCGATTCAGAGGAGGAAAACGAATGCTCAAACCTCGCTCTTCTCAGACCTCATTCTACGGTAATTGACCGTCCGCATCCTCTACATCAAAAAATACTACGAGAAGAACTTGACCACCAGCGAAGTGACCACCTATCATTACCTGGGTAATCGGCTGGTAGCGATGAGAAAAGGGAACACATTGAGCTGTATCCACGAGGATCACCTGACCGGCATGTCAGTCGTCTCAGCTACCAACGGCTCCTCAACTGGCACGATCACATATTATCCAAACGGCTCAACTCGGTCTACCTCTGGCACCATGCCCACCGGCAAGAAGTCTACCGGCCAGAGGCTGGACGGGGCCGGACTCACCAGAGGAGTTGTTCCGCTTCAGCCAGTAGGCCCACCATCTCATCGGCCACCTTCTCTGCCTGAGCGCCGTATTGCTGTAATAGCGTCTCCTTCGCCCATATCGAGAACAGGTAA
>JAQTRN010000140.1 GCA_028711795.1 Dehalococcoidales bacterium
TTGAGCAGAGCCAGTCCGGCCTGGTTATGCAGCATCGCCGGCGACCGGCAACCGGTCAACACCGTGAGCGCCACCAGGACCACCAGAACGCACACCACCACTACTTTCCGCATCGTCACTCCTGTAGCCGGAGCCGGACTAACAAAGCACCCCCGGACTCCGCCCAAATCGAGGACCTTCCTGTAATTTAATAATATCATGTACCATAATCGACCTCAAACAAGCCGCAACACAAGATTCGCATCCCTGGGCCTGCACAGGGTAATTCCTGGGGGCAGTACGTTGCCACACCAGCCTGACATTGATGGCCGAAATAGAACGGGTACGCACAAATATACCGGGAAAATCAAAAAACCCATACCGAAGCCGATGGTTGGGCTTACCGCCTCTTTTGCTGAAGTTGGAAAAGGCAGCGGGGGACCGAACGGACCGGACTGAATGCCCCGACCCCTCTGGCCAGTTCAGAATCCTCTGGAGCGGACTTTGTCCGGTGGCCGGATAAGCAACAGGAAAATCAGACCGATGACCGCTAAGGCCAGACAGACCAGGAAAGCCACGGTGTAATTACCCAAACGATCATAAAAGTACCCCGTCAGAAGGCTACCCAGACCGCCGATGACGGCGCTAAGAGACTGCGTGGCCCCGAAGATGGCACCGATCGAGGTCGTGCCAAAAAGACTGGCCACTACTGGAGTCATCAAAGTCGTAAAACCACCATGAAATAGGCCGTAGATAGCCGCAAATACGTACAGCATGGGCAGACCTCGCATCAACTGTAACCAGACCAGAGCCGTTATCAGAATAAAGGCACAAAGGATAAATCCCAGCCTGGTTCCCCATTTATCGCCAATATAGCCCAGGGCCAGGCGGCCAACAATACTTACGATGCCAATGATCGAGATGATGACGGCGGCGCTGCCCTGGGCAACGCCGGTATCCACCGCGTAGGGCACAATGTGCAGCTGCACCGCCTGAAATGCGTAGTAGAAGGTAATGAGGACCACGCAAAGCAGCCAGAACTGCCTGGTCCTGATGGCTTCGCGAAAGGAGAGCCCACTTTCGTTGACCCCAGGACGGGTTGCATTATTGGCAATCTGACCTCCGTCAGCGGTTAAGGGCCCTTGTTGGGCTGGAGAGCGGCGCAAGAACTGTGCTGAGAAGATCATGATGCCCATACAGACCAGACCCAGAGTCAGCGCCGTATTGCGCCACCCAGTACCCTGGATCAGAGAAGTGATGATGAACGGCATGATGAATATCCCCAGCCCGGCTCCCGCCTTAACGATCCCAGTAATCATGCCCCGGCGACTGGTAAACCACCGGGCCACCGTGGACAGCAACACTATATTGATGGCGCTCAGGCCGATCCCGCCGATGACGCCGTAGCTCATGTAAAGCTGCCATGGGGTACTAATGCGTGACATCAGGACAAAACCCAGGCCAAACAAAATGCCATAAACCGTCATCACAATCCGGGGGCCAAAGCGGTCGTTCATAATGCCGGTAGATATACCAGCCACCCCACTGGAAAACGAGCTCACCGTGGTCACCAGCGAGATAGTAGCCCGGGACCAGCCGAACTCGGCCAGCATCGGATTGAAGAACAGGCCGAAGCCGGTCACCAGACTCAAGCCGATAGCCTGTATTAGAAAGCTGAAGAAAACGATGACGTAGCCGTAGTTGTTTTTTAGTTTATCGGGGATCAGTCTACCGGCAATCATTGCAGCGGCTTCACCTTCAGTCTCGAGGACTGGAGTACTGAATACGACACCCGGGAATTGTCCTGCCCATGAGGTCTAAATGTACCACAAATGACCGCCCGACCGCTAATGCTACTATTGAAATTGCGGCTTGACAATGCAAGCCCAAAAGTCACATACTTCAGAATCAGAGACACCCGGGTAGTTCCATTAGTCCTTGGACGTTAGAGCAACAAATACGGGAGTGGTGAAATGGCAACGAGAGAAGAGCGCATCCAGAGAGTCAAGCGGAAGGCACTGGAAAACGACATGAATTATAGTGGCTGTTCCCAGAGCGTGCTGGGCGCTTTACAGGAAGAGTTCGGGATCGGCAGTCCGGAATCCTTCCGGGCGGCGGCCATGCTTTCCGGCGGCATCGCCCGCCAGGGGGAGACCTGCGGGGCCATTATCGGCGCGCTATCGGCCCTAGGGCTGTTGATCGGTCGCCAGAAAATCCAAGATTCCGATATCTATCGGAATGGTATGCCGCCCGCCACACAGCTACGCGCCCGCTTCATGACGGAACTACAAAAGCAGTTCGGGCTGGAGAAAGAAGTAACCAGCACCCTGTGCCACCATATCCAGGAGATGATCTACGGCCGGCCGTTTGACTTCAACAAGCAAGCGGACTATGATGCCTTTCTGGTGGCCGGGGGACATACTGAGGCTGGTTGTCCCAAAGTCTGCGCCGTAGCCGCCCAGGTTGCCGCCGAGAAAATACTGGGCCTCCAATCTTAGGGGCGGAACACACCCGCCCGCTCTTGAATTGACAACTCGCTGGCGGATGTCAGAATCGATATCAGACGCTGTCCCGTCGTGGCGGAGCTTTGATGCCACTCTTTACAGGAGACCATTTGACTGACAAGACCTCTTTAGCTGGCAGCCGACGAATAGGGTACCTGCTGCTCACACTGGTTTTTCTGGTGATCGCCGATGGCCTGATAAGTCAGTTCCTGACCAGATATGGACTGGGTAGCGAAGGCAATCCCTTTCTGCAGGGTTTGTTGGGTAGGGGAACGTTTCTGCTGGTGAAGCTGGCGGGCGCGCTCCTGGCAGCCCTGGTTCTGTGGGACATGCACAAGACCCGACCCCGCATCGCGCTGGCCGCCACGCTTTCGTTTGTCATCCTGTACACGGGAATCGTGTTTTGGAACCTGGCGGTCTTCTTCTTTGTACCCCGCTAGTCAGCCCCCACTCTGAAGATAGACATCCGCCGGGAACAACCGGTGCCTCGATCATCCGGCAGCGTGTCCCGGCCCTATTCCTCACTCACCTTACTTGCGGAACAGTCAGGTCCTCTTGAAATATGACCGGAGCTTTTTTCGGACCGTATTCGATAATCTGGACATCCAGACGACGGCAAAGCGGCAACCGCATCATCCTTCTCAGGGCTTCCTGTCCCAGGAACGCCGCGGCCAACCGGATACGCATACGGATACTGAGTTTCTTGTTCCTCAACAGGCTGCCCACGGTGTGACGGGACTGGGGAATGTAACCCTGAACATGAATCAGGGGCGAGTACAAGCGGCCACACAGAACGAGCATGGCTACCAGGGGCCAGAGCAGGATAGCTATCACTAGGGTACTGACATTCCACCGCCATTTGATGTAGAACACTGTCCCGGTCAGAACATAGGCGGCAATACCGATGCCGGCGATGATCTCCATTTCTTCCGCGGGCAGCGATGGTATTTCAAAACCCGTGGCGAGGCGGAACCCCAGAGAGACCAGAAATATACCCCAGAATAGCAGAGCTACATGCCAGAGTCTCATGCCCGTATTCTAGCAGCATTTCTCCTGACCGCCAAGTCATGATGAGGAAATTAAACCGGTACTTTCCGTCAGCCAATACTACCATTAGCCAGAATGTCACAATATGCGATTTTTGACCATGATTATTATTTCGTCATGGGTATCATGGCAAGCGCATTTAGTCTGGTACGCCCGGTCAATATAGTCCTTTTATAGTTCAAAGGGACAATTGACCGTCTCATAGGCGGTATTTAGAATGGCTTTGGCACACGTGTCTATCTAATCAACCTAAAGTAGAGGGAGGACTGGGATATGAAAAGGATAATATCAATAGTGGCGCTGGTAGTGGTCCTTTTCGCCGGCTTTTCGCTACCGGTGGCCGCTCACGCACCCAATACTGAACTGCAACCGCTAGCCGGCCAGTACAGCGTCGTTGTCGAGACAACTCACCTCGGCGGCAATTCCTGGATATTCCAGTACACTATCACTAACCTGACTGAGGTGGGAGACTACTCGGACCTGGGCGGTCTGCCGGAATGGGCCAACGGCATCGACCACACCGGTCTGGACGGGTTCTTCGTCC
>JAQTRN010000141.1 GCA_028711795.1 Dehalococcoidales bacterium
CTGGGTGGACCACTGTCCCAGCCTAAAGCGTGCTTGCCGTTTAATGTCTTTGGCAATAGTGAAATAGTAGGTCTCTTTCAACGCGTTCTTAATATCGTTATCTCGGAGATGGCCTGCCACTTCCGCCGGCAGGCTGATATTGACCCGGACAATGGCCTCTCTGGTCTTAGCGCCCTGTTCCGCGATTTTGTGTAGTATCGTGGCGGTAGGGTCGGGGTCGCTCGCTTCAACATTGACATCTATGGTGATAAACCGGCGTGTGTTCAGGGGATGGAAATCGAAGGTGACTTGCCTTTTCTCTGTTTTCGGTTCGGACTCGATATCTATCTGGTAGAACCCTTTGTCATCGGCTTCCTCGCTAAAATCTACTCGTTCCAGGCTGCCGGCATACACTACCGGTGGGTTAGTGGATAAGACCTGGTGCCGGTGGATATGGCCCAGAGCGATGTAGTCAAAGGTCGGATTAGCCACGTTGCTGAGTAGGAGAACATGCTCCTGCCCGATACTAATCAACCTCTCAGAGCCTACCTGCGCCCCGGTCACCCAAACGTGTGCTGCCAGGATAGCAGGTAACCGCGGGTCAAGCTTGCTGGCGTGGCTGCTGATAATATCCGTCAATACCTGCTGTAATTTGGCGTTAATCTCCGCAAAATTCAGGTTTTTACTTTCTTCTCGGGTGAGCAGGGCGCTGCGACGTAGCCAGGGGAGAGTGGCTACCTGGATTGGGCCGCTCCCGGTGGGGATAAGGATAATACCGGGACGGCTGGCGACATAGACGTTCTTTATCGCCAGTGTATCGAAGATCTCGGTGGCGGTCGCCCGGCCAATGGCGTTGGGCAGGTCATGGTTACCGGTAAGCAGAAAGACCGGGATCCCGCTGGAGGCCAGGCGGTTGACACGCCTGGCGAACTCTCGTTGCTGGGTCTGGGTGGGCTCGCGACTCTTGTAAGCATCCCCGCTGAAGAGCACCAGGTCTACCTGACTATGTTGTGCATAGTCTATTACCTGGTCCAGCGATGACAGAAAATCGAGGAAGCGCGAGGAAAGGCCGGTCGCCGGGTCGATGTGGCCATAGTTTTCCACACCGAGATGGAGATCGGCGAAGTGCAGTACCCTCATTTGGCCGACCATAGTGGCTGGTTGCTCAGTAGTTCACCACTCAACTTGGCGGAGAGTATTGTTTTTAACTCGTTGATGGGGACTCTTATTTGCTCCATAGTGTCACGTGCCCGGATGGTGACCTGATTATCTTCCAGCGACTGAAAGTCAATGGTAACGCAGAGGGGTGTGCCTATTTCGTCCTGACGCCGGTAACGCCGGCCGATGCTCTGGGTGTCATCGTAATCTGTCATCCATAGCGGACGCAAATCAGCATATATCTTTTTTGCCTGGGTTACTAGCTGCTCTCGCTTACTCAATGGTAATACCGCTACTTTGTAGGGGGCCAGGGCGGCATGGAAATGGAGGACCGTCCTGGTTTCGTTCTTATCTGGCTCTTCATCGTAGGCATCTAGCAGGAAGGCGAGAAATGAGCGGTCGACCCCGGCCGAAGGTTCAATGATGTAGGGGACGATGCGCTCTTTGGTCTCTTCATCAAAATAGTCCAGGCTCTTTCCACTGAACTTGGTGTGCTGCACCAGGTCGAAGTCGCCCCGGTTGGCGATGCCCTCCAGTTCTGACCAGCCCATGGGAAAGAGATATTCAATATCATAACAATCGCGCGCGTAGTGCGCCAGCTCGTCTTTGGCGTGTTGCCGTAGCCGGAGGTGTTCCTTCTTCATACCTAACTTCAAATACCAGTTGAAGCGCTCATTCACCCAGTGCTCAAACCACCGCTTATCAGTCCCGGGTTTGACGAAGAATTCGATTTCCATCTGTTCGAATTCACGGCTGCGGAAGATGAAATTGCCGGTGGTGATCTCATTACGGAACGACTTGCCCGTCTGAGCAATGCCGAAGGGTAGTCTTTTTCGGGTAGTGTTGAGCACATTCTCGAAGTTGACGAACATGCCCTGGGCTGTCTCCGGGCGTAGGTAGACGACATCGGCATCTGCTTCGGTCGGCCCCATAAATGTCTTGAACATAAGGTTGAACTGACGCGGTTCCGTCAGTTCCCCGCCGCAGGCCGGACACACCGTGACCTTCAGGTCAGTACTGCGCCACCTCTGGTGACAGCTCCGGCATTCGACCAGCGGGTCACTGAAACCGGCGACGTGTCCGCTGGCAATCCACACCTGGGGATGCATCAAGATGCTGGCATCCAGGCCCACCATATCGTCGCGTTCCTGTACCATTGCCTGCCACCAGGCTTGTTTTACATTCCGTTTTAACTCCACTCCTAAAGGGCCGTAGTCCCAGCAACTGGAAAGGCCGCCATAGATTTCGCTGCTGGGGAAAATAAAGCCCCGTCGCCGGGAGAGGGAGACTATCTTTTCCATTTCCACTTTGGTTGACACCGTTATCACTCCTTAAGAAATTTCCGGGTATCCGGGTCTATCAGTATAGGCTGGACAAATAAATCCAAGCTTATTTGGTATCAATTGTAGCTGAAAAGGCACGGATATTGCAAAGAGAGGTAGTTTTCTTGTTGTTGGCTCGGCTTGATGCTAGAATGGAAAATCTTGTCTCAAGAGGGGGAAGTATGATCATCAATGTGCTGGCAGTGGGCCCGTTCTCGTCGAACTGCTATATCATTGGCGCAGAGGCCAGTAGGGAAGGGATGATAATTGACCCGGGTGATGAGGCCCCGGTGATTCTGAAGAAAGTTGCCGGCTTGAAACTTGACATAAAGTCAATCGTCCTGACTCATGGACATATCGACCATATTGGCGCTTTGAAAGAGATTAAGGAAGCCACCGGCGCCGAAGTGTGCCTTCATCCGGCTGATGTCTCCATCTTTCAGGATAACTCGATAAATACCATGTTTGGTCTGAACTACCCGGCGCCCCCGTCACCGGATAGGCTACTCCAGGGAGGGGATAACATCGATGTCGGCGACCTGCGTTTTCTGGTCCTGCACACACCGGGGCACAGTCCCGGGTCTATCTGCCTGTTGTCTCCGGGTGTGGTCTTCACCGGCGATACGCTGTTTAACTATGGTATCGGTCGGACCGATTTCACCGGTGGTAGCTTTCCACAGTTGATGGATAGTATTCATACCAAGCTGATGGTCCTGCCGGATGATACCGTTGTCTATCCCGGCCACGGCCCGGCATCCACTATTGGCGCTGAGCGGCAGGGCAATTCATTCCTGCATGGGTAGTCCGGTTTACGGGCGGATTAAGGGAGTTTTCCCTCAAACCCTCGCAGTCTATCTTCCAGTTCTTTTTGGCGGACGGTCAGTGTCAGATCACTGCGTGTCTTTTCCAGGACTCCGCGCACCATGTCCGTAGTGCGGCGTAGACCAGCGGTGATGGCGTCGGGGAAGTCGATGGTGACCAGGACACTATAAATGTCATCCATGGCAGTCAGGAGTTCTTCTGCCCGGGATAAATCGCCTCCGCGAATACCATCCAGTAGGTAGCGGCGCAACTCTCCTACGGCTTCTCCCAGGCCGTTCAGGTACGCCGCGGCGTCTACTTCCAGGGTACCGGGGGTGGGTAAGGGCTTGCCGGTAACCAGGGCGAGAACGGTGCTACCTTCGGCAAATTCTTTCTGGGCGTCCCGGACGAAACCGCTGTTGGACAGGTCGCTATAGGTGTTGACCGCTTGGGCTATTTCACTGAGGAGCTTCCGGGCGGAACCGAGCTGTTCTCCGGCCTGGGCAAACTCCTGGCGGTGGACTGCCCGGATAGCAGTGCTTGAGTAACGGATTACCTCGCGGCATAGCGGCAACACCTTCTCTCTGGCCGCGTCTTTGGCGGAAAAATCAAGGCGTATCTGCTCGGCGATTGTCTCCAGATTGTCCGTTGGTCTGTTGCTCATCTTCTCCGCCTTTACTTTCGCATTGTGCAATAAGTAGCTTTATTCTTCAGTCTTCACTGGGTTCCGGGATTCGCAGGGTACCTTGGTCTGACACAGCCCGCAGCCAAGATAGGACCCGACATAGCCTTTTTCCCGGCCTAG
>JAQTRN010000142.1 GCA_028711795.1 Dehalococcoidales bacterium
TCAGGCAGTCAGTGGAACACCTCTGGACTCTGGCTGAAAGGCAACCCGGTAAAACCCGTTCGGTAACCGGAATTATGACGCAACAAGGAGGCCTTCGGTAACAGTTATTTTTGACGCAATACGTCCGGGAGCAATGGGACTGACGTCGCTACCCGGACCACGTAAACTTGTGACTGCCCAGACGCTGGTGCTACAATAAAGTGTAGTGGAAAAACTCAGATGCCGTTAGATTCCATAATTGTCAAAGGCGCCCGGGAACACAACCTCAAGAACATAGACGTCGTTATCCCCCGTGATAAGCTGGTAGTTATTACCGGTGTTTCTGGCTCAGGCAAGAGTTCACTGGCTTTCGATACCATCTATGCCGAGGGGCAGCGGCGTTATGTCGAGTCGTTGTCAGCCTATGCCCGCCAGTTCCTGGGTAGAATGGAAAAGCCCGAGGACGACTATATCGAAGGGCTGAGTCCGGCCATCTCGATTGACCAGAAAGGCCCGAGCCGGAACCCGCGTTCTACCGTAGGCACGATTACCGAGGCTTACGACTACCTGCGACTGCTCTTTGCCCGGGTCGGTCACCCTCACTGTCCCAACTGCGGCCGGGAAATTGCCATGCAGACGGTGCAGCAGATCGTGGATGCCATACAGAGTATTCCGGCCGACAGCCGCATTTTGATACTGGCGCCCCTGATCCGGGACCGTAAAGGCGAGTACCAGGCGGTCTTTGAAGACCTGCGCAAAGCCGGCTACGCCCGGGTCCGCGTCGACGGGCGCATTTACGACCTGGCTGAAGAGTTGCAACTGGATAAGAATAAAAAACACTCCATCGAGGTAGTGGTTGACCGGCTGGTGACCGGACAGGAAAGCACCGCCAGCCGTGTCGCTGATTCGGTAGAGACAGCGCTTAAACTGGGGGGCGGAGTTGTCCTGGTCTCGATCGTGGACGGGGAAGAAATGCTCTTTTCGGAGCACTTCGCCTGCGTCCACTGCGGCATCAGCCTGGGCGAGATCGCCCCGAGAACATTTAGCTTCAATAGTCCTCACGGTGCCTGTCCTACCTGTACCGGTCTGGGCATTAAACTGGAAATAGACCCCGACCTTGTCATACCCAATAAGGACCTGTCACTGGCTGAGGGGGCCATCCATCCCTATCAGTGGCAGACCTGGTACTATCCGCAACTGGTCGACCTGGCCCGGCGCTGTGGCTTCTCGATACATTCTCCGGTCCGGGAGCTCAGCAAACGCCAACTCGACCTGATACTTTATGGCGAGGAAGGTGAGCTAATCAAGTCCCGGAACCGTTTTGGCCGGTCCCGGGAATACTTCACCGGCTACGAAGGCGTGATCCCCCGGCTGGAACGGCTGTACTGGGACACGGAATCAGAACACTCCCGCGCCGGCATCGAGCGCTATATGGTATCCAAGCCATGCCCGGTCTGTAAGGGTAAACGCCTCAAGCCAGAGTCCCTATCAGTCACTATCGATGGTAAGAACATCGTCGAGGTGACCGTCATGCCGGTTGTCCAGACTTTGGACTGGATAGCCCGTATCGGCGATAATGGCGACCGGCCGGTCCTCACGGAACGCGAACGGATGATAGCCCATCAGATACTGAAGGAAATACAGGCGCGGCTGACGTTCCTGAGAGATGTCGGGCTCGACTACCTTGCCCTGGACCGTCCGTCAGCCACATTGAGCGGCGGGGAAGCGCAACGGATTCGCCTGGCTACCCAGATTGGTAGCGGGTTGATGGGTGTCCTCTACATCTGCGATGAGCCAACAGTCGGTCTGCACCCGGCCGATGATTTCCGCTTAATCGAGACCTTGAAGAGACTACGTGACCTGGGGAATACGCTGCTGGTGGTCGAACACGATGAAGCCATGATGCGCGCCGCCGACTATATTATCGATATGGGCCCCGGAGCTGGCGAACACGGCGGCGAAATAGTTACCTGCGGCACCCTAACCGACATCATGAACTGCCCGGGATCACTGACCGGACAATACCTGAGCGGGCGGAAAAAGATCCCGCTACCGGCGAAACGCCGTGATGGTTCTGGCCGGGAAATCATAATTGAAGGGGCCCGGCAGAACAATTTGAAGAACATCAACGTCCATATTCCCCTGGGCAAACTGGTCTGCGTCACCGGTGTTTCCGGTAGCGGCAAGAGCACACTTATCAGTGATATCCTCTATAAGAAACTGGGGCAGATATTCTACGGGTCCAGAGAGCCAGCCGGAGACTGTGATAAAATCGCCGGCATCGAACATATCGATAAAGTGGTCAATGTCGACCAATCTCCGATTGGCCGCACACCGCGCAGCAACCCGGCCACCTACACCGGGACTTTCACGCCAATACGTGAGCTCTTCGCCACCGTGCCCGAAGCCCGTATGAGAGGCTACACCCCCGGGAGATTTTCCTTTAACGTGAAGGGGGGACGCTGCGAGGCCTGCCGGGGTGAAGGTTATATCCAGATCGAGATGCAGTTCCTGCCCGATGTAACCGTCCCCTGCGAGGTCTGCAAAGGCAAACGCTACGACCGCGAGGCACTTGAAATCAGGTTCAAGGGGAAGAATATCGCCGAAGTACTGGATATGACGGTCGAGCAAGCCCTGAGCTTCTTCGAGCACTTCCCCAGGATAAGGAGCAGGCTGGAGACTTTGAACGATGTAGGGCTGGGCTATATCCGTCTCGGCCAGCCGGCGCCCACACTTTCCGGTGGCGAAGCACAACGGGTGAAACTGGCCACCGAGCTCTCCCGGAGGGCTACGGGCAGAACACTCTACATACTGGATGAACCGACTACCGGCCTTTCTTTTGAGGATGCCGCCGCGTTGCTACGGGTCTTGCAGCGGCTGGTCGATGCCGGTAACACCGTCGTCGTCATCGAACATCACCTGGATATCATCAAGAATGCTGACCATATTATCGACCTCGGTCCCGGGGCCGGAGACCAGGGCGGTTATATCGTTGCCACCGGCACGCCGGAAGAGATCGCCCGGGAGCGTTCCTCCGCTACCGGACAATATCTGGAAAAGAAACTGGCTAAAGATAGGGAATATGCTGCTGTTAGTCAGTGAGGCCCTCCTTGCTTAAGCATGAAGCGCTTCCGCTCAAGAAGGCCAAACCCAAGATCTTCTACGGATACGTTATCGTCCTATCGGCCTTTATTATCCAGGCGGTAGGCTGGGGCGTTCCCAGTACCTTCGGCGTCTTTTTCAAGTCGCTGCAGGATACCTTCGGCTGGTCAAGGGCTACGATTGCCGGCGCCAGTTCGGTGAGTTCTCTGGTTGTCGGGGTATTCAGTATCGGTGTCGGCATCCTGACCGATAGGTTCGGACCCCGGATAATTATGACCATCTGTGGCGTCCTGCTAGGCATCGGCTACCTGCTTATGTCCCAAATCAATACCGTCTGGCATCTTTACCTGTTTTACGGTCTGATAATCGGCATCGGGAGTAGCGCTACCAACGTGGTACTGCTGGCCACGGCAGCCCGGTGGTTCAATAAGAAAAGAGGGATGATGAGCGGCATCATCAAGGTGGGCACCGGGGTCGGCATGCTGATAATGCCGATAGTGGCCGGCAGGCTTATCGCTATCTATGACTGGCGCCTGTCTTATACCATCGTGGCCATCATCGCCATCATTTTCATCCTGCCGCTGGCCCAACTCCTGAAGCGCGACCCGGCTCAAATGGGGCAACTGCCGGATGGCGTGGTCCAAACAAACACCAATAACACCACCAGAGTGGCCGAGACTGGATTCTCTCCCCGGGAGTTATTTCACACCCGGCAGTTCTGGCTGATGTGCGTCATATTTCTGACCATCACGTTCTGCACCCAGCCGATACTGGTCCACATCGTTCGTCACAGTGAAGACCTCGGCGCGGCTACGGCCAGCGCCGCCGGCGTGCTATCTACTATCGGCGGGGTCAGCATACTGGGCAGACTGGCTATGGGCTACGCCAGCGATCGCATTGGCAAT
>JAQTRN010000143.1 GCA_028711795.1 Dehalococcoidales bacterium
GGGAACTACAAAAGAGAGAGACTGATTTCTTTGTACTGCACACGGGCCAGCACTACTCCTACGGTCTGGACAGAGTCTTTTTCGAACAGCTTAATCTTCCACAGCCACAGTATAACCTGGGAATCGGCTCCGCCTCCCACGCCACACAGACCGGGATGATACTCGCCGGTGTGGAGGATATCCTGCAAAGGGAAAAACCGGACATCGTCCTGGTGGAGGGAGATACCAACTCGGTGCTGGCCGGCGCGCTGGCTGCGGCCAAACTCAATATTAAGGTCGGCCATATCGAAGCCGGTTTGCGGAGCTACGACCGGCAAATGCCGGAGGAGATTAACCGCATCCTAGCCGACCATTGCTCTGATTACCTGTTCGCCCCTACCGACAAAGCCAGGGCGATACTGCTGGGCGAGGGCATCCCTCAGGAAACCATATTCGTTACCGGCAATACCGTTGTCGACGCCGTCTACCAGAATATTGAACTCGCCAGCAGGCGAGCCCACCGTAATGAAACCATGGTTCTTGATTCTAAGAAATATTTTCTGGTTACACTTCACCGACAGGAAAATGTCGATAATCCGGCCCGGTTCGCCTCGATCTTGAAGGGACTGAAGGCACTGGCTGATTCGTTTGAGATACCGGTAATCTATCCGATTCATCCCCACTCGCAGAGAAGGCTCGAGGATTTCAATTTGATACCAGACGGACTACTGTTAATTCCACCCCTCGATTATCTTGACTTCCTCAAACTGGAGGCCAATGCTAAACTCGTACTGACCGACTCCGGCGGCGTCCAGGAGGAGAGCTGTATCCTGAGAGTCCCCTGTGTTACCCTCCGGGATAACACGGAACGACCAGAGACTATTGAAGTTGGGGCTAACATTCTGGCCGGAACAACTCCCGAGAAGATACTAGAATGCTATCAGATAATGCTGGGCCGGAGTAATAGCTGGCCGAATCCCTTTGGTGATGGCAAAGCCAGTGAGCGAATAATTCACACTATTATGCAGAATACTAACGGCTAATATCCCACCCTATCTATTGCCGCCGGAGTGCCGTGCCGGGTCATCCGTGGCCGTTTTGTGGACCAAACACCTGGCGATATTGGAGATTGATGAAGAACACAAAACCTTCAAGTCTAGTCAGCTTGGAGAAACAGCTCGCTGACTTTCTCGGAGTCAAATACACTGTCCTGACCGGCTCCGGGCGGTCAGCCCTGGCTATCGCCCTGCGCTCATTAGAGATTGGCAATGGGAACGTTATTATTCCTGATCTGACCTGTGCCATTGTCCCTCAGACCATAATCTCAGCCGGCCTCAAGCCGGTCCTGGTAGACGTCAATAAAGACCTGTCCCTTGATCTCGAATCTGTTGAGAACCGCCTTGACCCAGCAACCAGGGCCATCGTGGTCAATCACCTCTATGGATGCCCGGCGGATGACATGCGGCGGATACTCAGTATCGCCAGACAAAAAGGCCTTTTCGTTATCGAAGATGCCGTGCAGTCGTTCGGGGCTACATTAAACAACAGATATGTGGGCACCTTCGGTGATATTGGTGTCCTGGGTTTCGCCAAGTGTTTTTTCAATCTGCTACGGGGCGGGGCCATAATTACCAACGATGCCGCACTGGCTAGTAATGCCCGCCGGTCCCAGGCGCAGATACTGCGACGTGCCAACCCCCTGGAACTACGCTTCCGCTATTTCCGAAGAGCCGCACCGAATTTCATCAAGCGTCTGTATAGTATTCTACACGGTGAAACGACATCACCAGAACCACCACCGGACGGCCTCTACCGGCGGTGGGAAGTAACTTACCCCTACCAGTGCCAGCACCTGACCAGCTTTGAAGCCAGTAGCATTCTACAAACTCTGCCAGCACTAGGGAGATTAAAAGCCGGAAGAGTCGCTCTGGCCGAGGAAATCCTGAAAATCGTCCAGGCGCGGCCCGATATCGGGCTGGAGCTACTTCTCCCTCATCGACCCGACTTTACCTACACGAGAATCCCTGTAATTATCCGGCACTCTACCCTGGACAAATGGGTGAGCTATTTTCGGCGGCGGGGCATCGTTATTGATATGTATTATTTCCCGCTCTCCGATAACCTGCTCCTGCGCGAGCACAGCCTGCTTTCCGGTGATTACCCCGTGTCCCACGCCCTGGCCAGAAGCCTGCTGCCACTACCGGTGAGCGCGGAAATGGTCCGCGTCCTGAAAAGTCTCAATGTCACCCGGGATATCCCTTAGATTACCGGTTATCCCGGGCTCCGCTAGAGTTCAGATTGGCCGGATTGATATATCAAGTTCGTCGACAGCCCGGCGGGCAATCTGGTAGGCGGCATGACTGGAAGCGGGATGGGTGGCTAAGGTCCAGGCGACATGAGGATAGGCCTCGGGGTTGGGCGGCGCCACAAAGCGGGCGCCCTTGTGGGTGGATAGACCAAATCTAAGGGTGTCAGACTGGAGTGGTAACAGATCATCACGTGACGGCAAGTCCTCGACTATGCCATCCAAATAGCAGGAACGATAGGCCAGAGCGGCAAAAGGACTGGCATCACGTATCAGATCGGGTTTAATGCCGAGTGCCAGTTGCAGCGTCTGGAAGACCCTTTCCCGGTGAGTCCGTACCTGAAACAGATCGCTAAAGCCATCATCCCAGCCGAGCCGTCCGTTTATCTCCATCAGGGATATGGCATCACCGCAGACGCGCATTTCGATCGAAAAACCGGAATCGCTCAGGCCAACAGTCCGGAGAATGGCATCGGATACCGACTCAATCGGCCCGTTAGCCGAGCATTCGGCGGGTAAAAGGTAGCCTTCGATAAAGAAAGGGGGATCAGTACTCTGCACCTGCTCGGTGACGCCGAAGGTAAAAGGCTGATGGCCAATCATCAGTCCATCAGTCTCCACAAAATCGCCTTCCAGGAAAGACTCAACGAGGAATTGGCGCCTCGGGTCACAGCCCAGGTCCACTCTGGTTGCCTCGGCAAAGCCGAGGAGCCGGGCCACATCGAGAGACTGAGACAGGCCGGCACTGATCCGTGCCACGGCGGAGTCAATATCCTCCTCACGGCAGACCAGTGTCACCAGCCGTGCCATAGTTGAAATGACGCACTTGAGGACCAGGGGAAAGCCAAAATCGCGTGCCAGGTAGTGTACATCAGCGGCAGTCTCAGCCAGGGTGAATTGTGGATTACCGATACCGGCACGGGACAGCTTGACCCGTTGCTGGTACTTATTGGAACAAAGGTGGGCAGCTTCGACCGCCGGGCCTCTCAGGCCAAACTCTCCGGCCAGGATAGAGCCGAGGAGTAGACCTCTTTCCGACTGCATAAAGATGCCATCGGGGCGGTGCTTCTCACACCAGCGCCGCAGCACCGTATATGCCTCGACGATTCGCTCCGGCGGCGGGAGTTCCAGTACCTCGTCAAAGATGCCTTCATCGGAGGTGGTCGGCTCTTCATCGGCCAGCACCAGCCGGAGGCCTTCGATTTCCCCGGCATACCGTGACACCCGTTCACAAGAGACTGTTCCGTAAGCAGGATACAGCACGAGCAACGTTGTCATAGCCAGATTTCACCACCCCCGTTTTCCACTATATGTGGCCGGTGACGTAAAGTCAACAGTAGTTAGTTGACTTCTCCTATTCCTGGAATGCTCACTTCCGGCTGCTGCGGGCGGTAACAACTCCTTTAGCCCAGCCGGCAGCCCGTTCCAACTCGCCCTCCGCCAGCGGACCCTCCCGTCCCTTCACCAGGAAGCCTTCCGGCGCCACCACAAGATGACCGCCTTGACTTTTCAGACTGTCGGCGATGCGGCCGGCGGCATTGCCGAAGAGTTTGACCAGTAGCATTTTCATCCTGGTATCAAATGAAGCCACGCCAACAGCCTTAAGACCATCGGCGGGGACTTTGCTGAGGAATTCCTGAATAGCCAACGTCGGTCTGCCAGCCTGGGTAGGCGAACCGACTATGAGCAGGTCGA
>JAQTRN010000144.1 GCA_028711795.1 Dehalococcoidales bacterium
GGCCAGTGGGTCTATGCTCCGGAGCGATATCCAATGGCTTAGTAGCCAGCCGATATAGAAGATACCGGCTAACGTCCATGCCCAGCTGGCAAAGTCCCGTGGTCCCCGGTAGTTCAACACCAGCCAGACTAAGGGCAATATCACTGCCGAGGTTAAGAGTAGCGGTTGTAGTAGTGGATTGGTGAGATGAGGGCTGAATATGAAAAGTAACACCCAGATAAGGCCGAAGTAGGTAAGTGGCGATATCCTGGCGGATTTGACCATTCGGTAAAACTCAAGGGTGGTTATGCCCCCCCAGACAGCGACCAGGATAGTGAACCAGGGCTCACCGAACCAGACGGCGGCTACCAGTGGGGGGATACCACAAAGCGCAGTTAAGAATCGCTTCTTGAGCATGCGGTATATTATCCTCTCAGCATTCTTCGTGGACCGTTCGGGCAGTTAGCGACGGAATGAGTTCGTAAAGCGCTATTATACTCTGCCGAAGCGCCTTTGTCTCTGGCTGTAGGCCAGTAGTGCCTTGACCATTTCCTGCTCATCGAAATCTGGCCAGAGAACATCGGTGAAATAGTACTCGGCGTAAGCTGTCTGCCACATCAAAAAATTACTGATACGTAGTTCGCCGCCGGTACGAATGACCAGGTCAACATCGGGTAAATCATGGGTATATAGATAGCTGCTGAATGACCCCTCGTTTACATCTTGTGTTGGAATGCCATCATCGATAATGTGGCGGACCGCGTCCAGAATCTCAGTCCGGCCACTATAATTGAGAGCCAAACTGAGGGTCATCTTATTATTGTCTTTGGTTATCGCTAACGAATTCTTGATGGCCAACTGCAGGTCGGGCGGTATACCTGCAAGCTGGCCCAGGTGGTACAGCCGGATACCGTTTTCATGTAGTTCTGAGGTGTATTTATCGAGAGAATCACGTAAGAGGCGAAACAAACCATTAACTTCGGCTTTGGGGCGTTTCTGATTTTCGATGGAGAAGCTATAGAGCGTGACGTACTTTATTTGGTACTGACGGAGGGTCTTGATTATAGGCTGCACATTTTCAGTGCCGGCCTTATGTCCGGCCAGCCGTGGGAGTCCACGCTGTTGTGCCCATCTACCATTACCATCCATGATGATGGCCACATGTCCCGGCAAAGGGCTGATTTCCTTGATCAGCGGCGCAGCCATCTCTTTATCCGGCGGGTAAACAATCGATTAGGCTACACCTCCATGAGCTCGGTCTCTTTGGCTTGTCCGACCTGTTCGGCTTTAGCGACCAGACCATCGGTAAGCTTCTGTAACTGTTCCAGGGTGCGCTTGTGCTCATCCTGTGATATTTCCTTGTTCTTCTCCAGTTTTTTTAGCTCATCTATGGCTTCGTGTCTCAGGTTGCGGATTATTACTTTCTTTTCCTCAACCTTTCTTCTGACAACCCTGGTCAATTCCCGGCGGCGTTCCTCAGTAAGAGGTGGGATAGCCAGGCGGACTATCGCCCCATCAGTGGCCGGGTTTAGCCCGAGGTCGGACTTCAGAATGGCCTTTTCGATGTTCTGTATGGTGCTTCGGTCCCACGGTTGAATGACAAGCAGTCGCGCCTCAGGCGCCGATATTGTAGCCATCTGATTAAGCGGCGTGGGCACACCGGCGTAATCGACTCTGATCTGGTCAACCAGTGCGGGGGTAGCCCGTCCGGTCCGGATAATTGCTAGTTCCCTTTTCAGGACATCAACAGTGGTCTGCATTTTCGTTTCGGTATTGAATAAAATATTACTAACCATTTTTCTTCTCACTGTAGACTATAGTACCGATGTGCTCTCCGGACACAGCCCGCTCAATACTACTATCTGCCAGGAGGTCAAAGACGATTATCGGGAGGTTGTTTTCCAGACAGAGAGATAGAGCGGTAGCGTCCATTACGGCCAGACCCAGGTTGATAGCTTCCAGGTGAGTGAGACGCTTAAATTTCGTGGCGTCCGGGTTAGTGAGCGGGTCGGCGCTGTAAACACCGTCCACTTTGTTCTTGGCCATCAGCAGGACATCGGCTTCGATTTCGATGGCCCGCAGGGCGGCGGCGGTATCGGTGGTCATATAGGGGTTGCCGGTGCCGCCGGCAAAGATGACCGCTCGCCCTTTCTCCAGGTGGCGGATGGCCCGCCGCCTGATGTATGGCTCTGCCACTTGCTGGATACCGATTGCCGATTGCGTCCGGGTGATGACTCCCTCCTTTTCCAGAACGTCCTGTAAGGCCAGGGCGTTGATTACGGTGGCCAGCATGCCGGCGTAGTCGGCGGTGACTCTATCCATCCCGTTTTGAGCGGCTTTTGCACCGCGCCAGATATTCCCACCACCAACAACTATGCCGATTGTCCGTCCGGTCTCCATGACTCGCTTAATCTGTCGGGCTATCCGGACTATAGTGGCTGTGTCGATACCGTAATCTTTGGCTCCGCTAAAAGCTTCCCCGCTCAGTTTAAGAAGAACTCTCTTGTATTTCATGGAGTCCTTACTTTCTGGAGACTAGAGGCCGAGTTCGAATCTAACGAATCTTCTTACCTTTATATTCTCGCCAACCTTGGCGATCGTTTCGTTGATAACGTCCTGGACGCTCTTGGTGGGGTCTTTGATGTAACGCTGCAGCAGCAAGCAGACTGTCTCCGGGTCAACTTCAGCGCCGGGCGGTAGTTCTTCCTTTGAGATGAACTGGGGCGATATGGCGGCTACTTGCATGGCCAGGTCGTGCGCTAGCGCGCGAAATTCGTCCGTGCGGGCAACGAAATCAGTCTCGCAATTCACCTCAACCAAGGCTCCCAAAGCTCCACCGGTGTGGATGTAGGACTCGATTAACCCCTGGGTGGCCACACGGGTGACCTTCTTTTGTACCTGGTAAAGGCTGCGCTCTTTCAGAAGCTGGATAGCTTTCCCCACATCGCCGTCTGTTTCCAGTAGGGCGTTACGACACTCCATAACTCCAGCCCCAGACTGTTCTCTTAACTCTTTTATGGTGATTGTTGTAATCTTCAACTATGCCTCCAGAATCAATGCTCATTCGGGCTGAGGATGAGGGGTTCGACTGTTATCGGACCCTCGGTCCCCGTTACAGCTTCCGGGGGAGCTTCCTCTTTCATTGTTGTTTGAGCGGCCTTACCTTCGATTACGGCATCAGCAATTTTGCTGCAGACCAGCTTGATGGCCTTAATGGCATCGTCGTTAGCTGGTATGGGGTAATCGATCTCGTCAGGGTTGCAGTTGGTATCTACGATAGCGACCACCGGTATGCCGACTCTCTTGGCTTCGGCCAGAGCGATATCTTCTTTGACTAAATCAACAATGAAAAGAACTGCCGGCAGATTGGTCATTTCTTTAAAACCGCCAAGCTGCTTGTTGAGCCGGGCGATTTCCTCTCTTTTCTTGAGTGCTTCTTTCTTGGGTAAACGCTCAAACTCACCGCGGCCATTCTGGTCCTCCAGACGGACCAGATAATCTATCCGGGTCTGTATAGTGGTGAAGTTGGTCAGTATACCACCAATCCATCGCTGGTTCACATAGTACATGCCACACCGTTTAGATTCGTCGGCGATTATCTCCTGCGCCTGCTTCTTGGTACCAACGAAGAGAATATGGCCACCGCCGGCTACCGTTTGCCGGATAAAAGCGCAAGCTTTGTCCAGCATGCCAACGGTTTTTTCCAGGTCGATGATATGAATGCCATTCCGTTTCGTAAAGATATATTTCTTCATCCGAGGATGCCAACGGCTGGTCTGATGTCCGAAATGGGCTCCGGCTTCTAAGAGTTGTTTGATTGTAACTGTATCTGGCAAGCTTAATCTCCTTCTGGTCTGGTTACTCTTGGTTAGCCTAACAGTATAACACACCCTTTTTATCTACGGCAATAGCGTGTACTGGCTGCTGATACTACCGTCACCGTTGTCCATATTATTGCAAATCTGTTTACTCGCCTGTTCGAGTAAGTGTGCTGAATCA
>JAQTRN010000145.1 GCA_028711795.1 Dehalococcoidales bacterium
ACCGAGTTGACTCCACATTTGGTAATTTGCTCCCAGCTTCAAGAAGACCTGGTCCAGAGCAATCCCCATGAAGCCAGCCATCATCAAGTGGGCTATCGGTCTCATCCCAACGCAAGCAGCGCCCGTAGCCATACCAACAATGGCATCCTCGACGATGGGAGTATCCAGAATTCTATTCGGGCCAAACTCATCATATATACCACGGGTGACGGTGAAGCCTTCAACACTGATCAGATCCTCCCCCCACATCACCACGTTTTCGTCACGGCGCATCTCTTCCTTAAACGCCTGATTCATGGCCTCGGCATAAGTGACGACCTGTTGTGCCATAATGGTTTTCCCCTCTTAAACCTTCATTTATAGTTCGGCCACTGCCGTCTTTATGTAGTTTTCTTTAGTCGGCCAGGGTAGGGCCAGGGCCGCCGCGGCCGCTTCATCTATCTCAGTTTTTAGTTCCCTCTCCATCTTATCCGCCTCTTTCCGGGTCAGGACACCGATGTCCATCAGTGCTTTGGTGTACCGTGGTAACGGGTCCAGCTTCCACCACTCCTCAGCCTCGCCTTTAGGCCGGTATGGCTGAGCATCGCCTATATTGTGGCCATGAAACCGGTACGTCTCAGCAGCAATCAGAGCGGGGCCACCCCCATCCCGAGCCCGGTCAATGTATCTCTTGGATACTTCGTAGACTTCAACAACATCATTACCATCCACAGACACCCCGGGAAAGCCATAGCCTTTAGCCCTATCGGACAGGTCCTGGATAGCATAAGTTTTAGATTTGGGGGTACCCAGAGCATACTGATTGTCCTCGATCACGAAGATGATGGGGAGCTTCCAGGCGGCAGCGACGACCATCGATTCATGAACAGCCCCACGGCTCGAACCGCCGTCCCCCTGTATGCAGACTGCGACTGCGTCGGAACCCTTCAGTTTGCGGGCCAGAGCGATACCGGTAATGATGGGAACATCTTCGCCTATGGTGCCGGTAAAGGGCGCCACCCCGTTTTCGATATCATAGAAGCTGTTATGGCCTTTTACTTTGGAGAGGTCCCGCAAACACTCGCTGGCAAAAACGTCCCTCAAGGGGACACCCTTGAGTAACATCAGGGGCCGTGTCCGGCTCGTGGCGGGCTTGATGAAATCATCTTTTCCTCAAATTGGCGCAGAGGCCGGTCATGATGGCCTCTTCGCCTTCATAGCGGTGTAACCAGAGCATGCCGCTGGTACCGGTGCTGAATACCTCAAACAGCTTGGTGGCAAACAGCCTGGCCTTCAGTAGATTGCGGTATAACTCCAGCAACTTCTCTTTGGGTATGTCTTTAATCATCCTTATTGCCTCTCAATTACATGTTTTAGACTGCCAATTTCTTAAATCAGCACGCCTTATCCACTCTGGTCCAGGTTATTTCCGAGGTGTGACAGTCTCCAGGGGCATGCATCAAAATGCCAATCTTCTATGGTTCAATCATCACTTTGATAGACTCTCTGGCATTCATCTGCATCTCAAAGGCTGCCACTATTTTGTCCAGTGGGAAGACATGGGAAACGACCTGTTTGTCCTTAACCTTACCCCGCTTAATGAGGTCGAAGCCTCCTGCCCAATCCCCACCCAGGCAGCCGATTAACCTCACACCTTTTCTAACCAGGCTGGTCATCGGCATGCCGGGCCGTGCCAGGGAAGGATTAAAATCAAAAGACTCTTCGTAGGTCGCTACTACCGCCATTTTGCCATCGGGCCGTACCATATCAATGGCCTGGAGAAAGGTGGCTGGCTTGCCGGCGGCCTCGACCACGATGTCAGCGCCCTTACCCGACGTCTCTTGCATCACCCTTTTTATGACATCCTCTTTAGTGGCATCGATAAGAATGTCAGCGCCCAGCTCTCTGGCAGCCTTGAGACGTTTCTCGGAAATGTCACTCGTCATGAGCTTGGAGACGCCTAGATCTTTGAATTTGGCTATGGCGCCCAACCCGATTATTCCCGCTCCCAGGACAATCACCGTGTCACTATGCGCCGGTTCCGCCCGGTTGACTACATAGGTACCGACGCCAATAGGTTCGACCAGGGCCCCATCCTGATAGCTCATCGTATTGGCCAGTCGAAAGACTGTCTTATCCAACATAGCGATGGGGAGCCAGATATACTCGGCAAAGCCACCGTGTAGCCCCCAGACGCCTCCTGATTTAGCGCTACGGCAGTGCATGTAGTCTTCCTTCTTGCAAAAATCACATTCAAAACAGGGTAGCATAGCTTTGGCGAATACTCTATCGCCTACTTTGACGTCCTTCACCTTCGAGCCGACCTCAACCACATCGCCGGCATATTCATGACCGATGACGATGCCAGTGGAATACCGCTCCCACTTCTGTTTATAGGGATGCAGGTCCGAGCCACAGATCCCGCTTGCCCTGATTTTTACGATGGCCCCCAAATCGCCAACTTCGTGAAGCTTAATATCCTCGACTTTGAGGTTGTATGGGCCGTAATAAATCGCCGCCTTCATTTTTACCCCCTTAAGATTGGACTATGAGCGATCCCTTCCGGAGTGTAGTTACGATTCAACCATCACCTTGATAGAATCTCTGGCATTCATCTGGGTCTCAAAGGCCTCAACTATTTTGTCCAGCGGGAAGACGTGGGAAACAACCTGCTTGTCCTTGACCTTACCTCTCTTGATAAGGTCGAATGACCCGTGGGCATCGAGGCCATAGCAACCATTCATTCTGATATTCTTCCGGACCAGGCTGGTCATCGGCATACCGGGCCTCGCCAGGGAAGGATTGAACTTAAAGGTCTCTTCGTATGTCGCCACCACCCCTATTGTACCGAAGGGCCGTACCATATCAATCGACTGGAGGAAGGTGGCTGGTTTGCCGGCTCCTTCGACCACGACATCAGCGCCCCTACCGGACGTCTCATCCATAACCCGCTTCACGACATCCTCTTTAGCCGCATCGATGAGGATATCAGCACCCAGCTCTTTGGCCGCTTTAAGGCGTTTCTCCGAGACGTCACTCACCATGAGTTTGGAGACACCCATGTCTTTCAGTTTAGCTACCGCACCCAGGCCGACTATACCGGCGCCCAAAACGATGGCCACATCGCCGGCCTTGGCGCCCGTTCTTTTCGCCGCCAGCGTACCAACGCCGATAGGCTCGATGAGAGCCCCGTCCTGGTAGCTCATTGTATCAGCCAGTTTGATGACATTCCGGTCCAATAAGACCACCGGGAACCACACATATTCGGCAAAACCACCGTGCAGGCCATTTATCCCCCCGGCCTTCAAGTCCTTACATTGCAGGTAGTCTTCTGCCTGGCACCGTTCACACTTAAAGCACGGCTTCAGGGCCGTTCCCCAGACACGGTCGCCGACCTTCACACTGGTTACCTTGGACCCAACCTCAACCACATCGCCGGCATATTCATGTCCGATTGCCATTCCGGTGGAATACCGCTCCCACTTCTGTTTGTAGGGATGTAGATCAGAGCCACACACCCCAGCCGCTCTGACTTTGAGCACCATCCCTATATCCCCGGGCTTCGGGTATTCAATCTCCTCAACTCTGAGGTCACGTGGTCCATAGTAAATAGCCGCTTTCACTTGTCCCTCCTGTAGATTTTCTGGTGATGCCCAGCAAGACTCTAATGGTTCTATATACCAAGAAAAGCCGTCTTCACTTCTTCGTCATTCAGAAGTGCTTGTCCGCTGCCCTCTTTGGTTATCTCGCCGACTTCAATGACATAGGCATAGTCGGCCATGCTTAATGCCATAACCGCATTCTGCTCAACGAGCAGAATCGGCATTTTCATCGTCCGGTTAATTTCCTTGATGGTGTCCGCCACCTGGTCCACCAGGACCGGGGCCAGTCCCAAAGACGGTTCATCCAGCAGGAGCATCTTGGGGTTGGCCATCAAGCCACGAGCAATGGCCAGCATTTGCTGTTCACC
>JAQTRN010000146.1 GCA_028711795.1 Dehalococcoidales bacterium
CCAGGTCACCATCAAGTTATACACCACCGGCATCACCGCCAACACCAAGGCTTACTTCTGGAGCGGGCTGACCCAGAAATGGACGCTGTGCTCTAACCAGGGTCCGGCCGGTACCGGTGATTACGTCTACGTCGTCCTGTCAACAGCAACTGCCGATACCGTAACCAGCCCGATGACCGGCGACCTTTCCGGCACCATCTTCGCTCTGGTCGCGGCCCCGGCGCCTCCGCCAGTAGTAACGCCGCCGTTATCCGTCAAGATACTCTCGCCGACCGAGGGTTCGACCGGCGTTAGCATCAAACCTCTCTTCGCCTGGGAAGACAAAGGGACTGCGTTCTACGAGTTCCAACTGGCCATCGATCCCTACTTCGCCGGTGACCTGGTCTCCGATTCTCCGAAACTGCAGGCTCCGTACTTCGCCTACCCGGCCGAACTGGAGTACAGCACCACCTATTACTGGAGAGTCAGGACCTCGAAGGCCTCCCCGACCACCATCTGCGTGGGCGCTGAGTGCGGCGCCTGGGCGCAGGGTCTCTTCACCACTGAGGCTAAACCGGTACCTCCAGTAGAACCAACGCCACCAGTAGTTATCCCGCCGCCTCCGGCCCAGATAGTTCCGGGCTGGATCTACGCCATCGTGGCTATTGGTGCCGTCCTGATCATCGCCGTGATTATCCTGATCGTCAGAACCAAGAGGGCCTAAGCCCAGTCTGACCCGGGATAAAACACCGGATTTCAAGGGAGCCCGCCTAGTGCGGGCTCCCTTTTTTATCGGGCAACTCCATCCCCTGACCCCTTCCCCTGCCAGGGCCCAGGGGAAATCCGTGACATCCACTCAGTACTATCTTCATTAACACATGGCTCAATGCGGGAGATTGCTTCTGGGTGATGGTCTATGCTATATTAATACTAATGGAGATCAGTTGGCTGGGGCATTCGTGTTTTAGAATCAAAGGCAGCCGTGCCACAGTAATCACTGACCCCTACTCGCCCGACCTGGGCTATTCTCTGGGTAAGCCAGCAGCCCGTATTGTTACCGTCAGCCATCAGCACAACGGGCATTCTTACGTCCAGGGGGTCACCGGCGAGGTTAAAGCGGTCCACGGACCTGGCGAATACGAAATCAGCGGCGTCATGATCATCGGCGTGCCTACTTTTCACGACGCCGAAGATGGTAAGGTCCGGGGGAAGAATACCGTCTACGTCATGGATATCGATGAGGTATCAGTGTGCCACCTGGGAGACCTGGGACACGTACTGACTACCGAACAGATAGCCGAGATCGGCAATGTGGACGTGCTGCTGCTGCCCGTGGGTGGGCTCTCCACGATCAACGCCCCGCTGGCGGCTAAGGTTGTCCGGCAGTTGGAACCAAAGGCGGTGGTGCCGATGCATTATAAGACTGCCGAAGTGTCCTGGGAACTTGACCCCGTGGACAACTTCCTCAAGGAAATAGGTGTGGTGGCCATTAATTCCCAGCCCAAGTTATCTCTCACCAAGGCGAACCTGCCGCTGACCACACAGGTCTTCCTGCTCGACCACTAGGACTTTGGCTTCTTACTGCCGCCTTATCCTCAGATGAACTTTCGCGTGTCAACGGCCCCGGTCGGGACTCTGGGTGGCCGGTTAAAGAGTGCGATGATTCCCGCAAAGAACAGCAGTATGGCGAACAAGATGAAAGCCGGCATGTAGTCACCGGTCGTGTCATACACCCAGCCGGTATAGAAAGGCGCCGCAATCCCCAGGGGCATAGCCAGCATTACCAGTGAGCCCTGAATTGAGCCAAAAGCCTTCCGCCCGAAATAACGCCCGGCGATTAACGACATCAGGGTCAGACTAGCTCCCATCCCGATGTAGAAGATGATGAGGAAGGAATAGGCGGTGGTCACCGAGGGATTGAGTACATAAGTGGCGATGCCGATACTCTGTATCAGGAACGTCCCGCCATAGAGGAACCGTAGAGTGTTCTTGGCCACGCGGTCGGCCAGGAAGCCGCCGGTAAACCGGGTAGCGATACTGAATATGCCAGCGATGGTTACGGTAGTGGCCGCCGTGGCCGAGGTCATTCCGATATCAGTCAGGAACGGAATGAAGTGCATTACCAGAGAAGTCATGGTCATACTGTAGATAGTCTGCGATACGAGTAGCAGCCAGTAGGCCGGTACCTTCACTGCCTGGCGGAAAGTGAACTCTATCTCCTGGACCTCGGCCGCGTACTGGATACCCCGGTCTACCGTGGCCTCGGTATTTCCTTTCATTTCGGCGGTAACCGCAGCGCCATCCGGCAATAGCCCGTAATACTCCGGTCGCTGGTCGCGGACGCAGAACCAGGTCAGAGGTAGGCCCACGGCCAGCATGACCAGCCCGCCAAAGACACAGGTCAGGCGCCATCCCCGGGTATCAATCAGCCAGGTGATGAGCGGCAACAGGAGCAGGCCAGCAAACATCCAGCGGATACTGACGGCCAGACCTCTTTTCTTGACAAACCAGTTAGTCAGGGCTTTGTCCACCGGCAGTGCCAGGGCGGTATTGGCGCCGGTGCCCACCACTATTCCCCAGACTACATAGAAAGCCCACAGGGAGTTCACGAAGTACATCAATATCAGGCCGATGCTGAAAAGGGAGATACCGAACAGCATAACCCGTCTGGGTCCGAACCGGTCGGTGAGCCAGCCAGTTATCGGCGCCTCAAAGCCACCGCCAAAGCGGCCGATTCCTGAGGCAACGGAGGTGACCGCCCGGCTGAAACCAAGTTCCGTAGCCAGCGGTTTGAAGAGCGCCGAGAAACCGTACATCTGGTAGCCCCAGCCCCAGAGACTCAAAAAGCTGGCGGCGGCCACCGTCCACCAGCCAAAATATATACCGCTGGTTGATTTTTTCTTGACCGCAGACTCCTTCTGCTGATGCTCACCCGGTATCATCGCTAAATCCTCCGGAGCCTTATGGTCAGTAGCACCAGCGTGACTGAAATCAGAATCGAGTTCAGGATGAGAATGCCGAACAGGTATTTTGCCCAAACGGGAATGGCCGGCTGGGCTGGTGCCGGCTCCGTAATAAAGACGCCGGTATCACTCCATGCCGGCGTACCAGCGGCCCGGACACGCCAGTAGTAGGTGGTATTATAGTCCAGATTAGTCTCAGGTTGCCAGGCGGTAGCCGGCTCATTCAGCCGGTTAATCACCTGGTTGGTGAAAGAGGCGTCGGTGGCGACGATCAGCTCATAGCTTTCGCCCCCATCCACGGCGCTCCACTGGAATGCTGGCCTGATCATAATTCCCTGGCTGCCTGTCCGGGGATAGTAGATCTGGGGAGAAGATGACCAGGCTGGCGGTAAGGATGGTGCTGTGGGTACTGGTTCGGTGATGAAACTGCCGATATCGCTCCATTCGCCTTGGGTGTCAGCGCTGACACCCCTTACCTTCCAGTAGTATGTCGTGGCGTAGTCCAGGCTGGTATCGCTCTGCCAGGCAGTTGTGGTCAGGGCGTACTCGCCGACTCTGATGATCACCGGATCGGCGAAAGTGGTTTTGGGGGCAACCAGCAGTTCATAGCCGCTAACTCCCGCGACTGCATCCCATTGAAATACTAGTTTCACCGGTGCCAGAGACGCACCGTTAGCTGGACTATGGAGACTGGGGGCGATCAGTTGACTTAGCGTTGTTGGTGCCGGTGCGGACCTGGTGCTGAAGGCGCCGACATCGCTCCAGGCGCTATTGGTCGCGACGGTGATACCCCTGACCTTCCAGTAATATGTGGTGGCGTAGTCCAGGCTGGTATCGCTCTGCCAGGCAGTCGACGGTAGTGTCTGGCTGCCCGTCCGGTTGATGACCAGGTCGCCAAAGGCGGCGTCCCTGGCGACCATCAATTCGTAACCTTCGGCACCGGCCAGGGCGCTCCACTGGAAAATAGGCTTTGTTTCGATGTTTTTGGCGGCTGCTC
>JAQTRN010000147.1 GCA_028711795.1 Dehalococcoidales bacterium
TGCAGTTGCTCAGCGTAAAATCGATAATCCGGAATTTACCGCCAAACGGCACCGCCGCCTTGGACCGCTCTCGGGTCAAAGGCTGCAGCCTATCACCGGCCCCACCGGCCATGATTATCGTTAAAACGTTGTCCAATATTTACTACCCCACATTATTTATGGCATAGCCGCGAATATTTTTTCAAGGCACCAATCTAAGTGCTTATAATATTATAGTATTCACAACAATATCGCAAAAAGCGCGGACGGCTCACGCCTTTTACCCGAACTTAGTTGCTATAATCATGGCGAGACCGTTTCCAGAGAAAATGTGAAGCAATCCCTTGTGTTTGAGGTTCCCGTAAAAGCGTAAAACCAGCAGGGGGGGGTACTGGATTCTGGGGGCAAGACCGAGAATGACCGTAAATGTTTTATCAAGATTGCTTCGCCGTTCCAGTGCATCGCAATGACGCCCGGAATAAAAAGTTCCGTAAGCCATCACCGTTTGCCCAGTACCAAATTACCTGGCAAAGAGGGACTAACGTGCTACCGCAGGTTATTGTGAGCGGCTATGCCGCAAACTATGATTATCTTAGCGGTGCGAAACCTGAAGCTAATAATTATCCCGGACGGCACAACGTCAAGCGATAGGAAAAGAATCGGGGCTGCCACTCAATCGAATTGAAAGCCTATAACGTAGCCGGGGAGGGATTATTCGCCTAATATTACAGTGGTGCGCTGTTCCGCTTCGCTGCGGATATGAGTATTTCAGACAGGACCGAATGGTGAAAAGCGAGAGAGGCTCTTCCTTAATCGAAGCCATAGTAGCCCTGGCTCTGCTGGGCATTATCGGCGTTGCCTTCCTCGGCGGGCTGGCAACGAGTTCCAAAGCCCGCGCCGCCGCTGACGAGCATGCCTCGGCGCGCATCATCGCCGAATCCCAGATGGAAAACCTCAAAAAGCAGACCTTCGCTTTCTCTTATGACACGCTGGAGATTCCCGCCGATTACCCGGGATATTCCGCGGTGATGGACATAGACAGCCTGCGCAACGGCAACATCCAGAAAATAACCATAACGGTGAGGCGCGCCAATCGTGAGATCATCAGCCTGACGAGCTACAAGACAAACCGATGAAGATATTCAAGCTGTTCCGTCTACACCATAGCCAGCGGGGTTTTACCCTGATTGAACTCATTGCGACCCTGGTCATCACCGGTATCATCGGCCTCGGTGCCACTACTGCAACGGTACAGATAATCAACCAGGGCAGCCGCAACGCGGACTATACTACCGCCAGCCGCCACGCCAATAATGCCGTCTACTGGGTCAGCCGCGACGCCCAAATGTCCCAGAATGTTACCATTGGAGTCGATTCCGGTTTCCCACTGACGCTGTGCTGGACGGAATGGGACAACTCCGAGCATGTCGTTACCTATTCTATTGACGACGACCGTCTGGAGCGAAGCTATTCCATTGATGAAGGCACGCCCGTTGAAACTACCGTGGCACAGTATCTCAATACGGCTTCGGAAAACGTTACAACCTGCACTTACAGCAACCGGGTGCTGACGCTCAAAGTGACCGCCACCTACGGTGAAGGCGCCCATGCCATCAGCGTCAGCAAGATGCGTGAAATTGCCCCGAGGCCCGGTTTATAAGAAAGATGTTCAAAGCAATAGTCTCCGGATTAGCGAAACGCCTGCACCACCGGGAGCGGGGACAGTCCCTGATCATCGTCCTGGTGCTGCTGATGATTGGCGGGCTCACCCTGCCGCCGTTGCTCTCCTATACCGCCACCTCACTCAAGAGCGGGCAGATATATGATTCCCACACGGATGAACTGTATGCCGCCGACTCCGGGGTTGAAGACGCAATCTGGCAGATTAAATACGACCGCATGACCGTCCTGTTCACTGACCCGGTGTATGATATCTATGATTTCGATAACACCTGGTCATACGAACTGGACGAGCCGGTAAACGGCATCGTGCCGAGCATTTCCATCCAAAACATCTGGATACCGAGTAACATACCGTATCTCAGCGCGAGCGAATCCCGGGAAATCATCGAATCAAACAAGCTGATGGTCGCGGGCACCGCCATCGACGAATCCCATTACAAGATAAAAATTGACTTTACTCCCGCCGAGGGCGAAGAAGATTCCCTGCTGATTGATTCCATCGGCATCTGGCTGCCGCTGGGCTTTACCTACGTGGTAGGCTCCGGCAACCTGGAAGCTGACGATGAAGATGAATACTACGCCGTCCCCACGATTACCGATCATGCCGGCGGACAGGCGATTGTCTGGGAGTTCGACGACCCGGTGCCGTTCACCGATTTCCCCGGCGTTGACTCCGAAGACCTGCCGCAGATGACCGAAATAACTTTTGAATACTCCGGAGGACAGGTAGATATCACCCCCGCGGCTATCGCCTGGATGGACACCAGCGGCGTGAGCGACGTTCCCATTTCCTGGGACATCGATACGCGGATTTACCGCGTCGTCTCGATAGCCGGAGATACTGAAATCGAAGCCTACTCCGCCAAGTGCGAGCTGCGCAAGATGGGCGCCGCCATCGCCGGGGACTACCGCGCCGTGGGCAACTCCCTGATGCAGGACAATAGCTGGCCTTACGATAAGCGGGACACCCTGCTCAGCGAGAGCGATGCCACCATTGATGACATCCCGGAGACCGCCGATGTGATTGCCGCCTATCTCTACTGGTCCGGGTGGTTCCGGGAAGGCGAGACCACCACGATATTCTCCGACACGGTTTCCAACTTTGATAACTGGGACCGGAACGACAGCGCAAACGAGACAAGAGCACCCACTGGGGATGGAGACACCAGCGGCACCTGGAACACTTCACCGCGCTGGGACGACGTCGACGAAACTACTCCCAACGACGCCGATTATATGACCGGCACCACCGATTCAGGCGGTTACCAGTTATTTACTTTTTCCGCGTTTACGATACCCGCCGATTCTCCTATTGCGGACATTACGGTGTATATCCGAGCCAAGGATGTCAGCAGCGGTACCAACGACATCCGTCCCTCGATTAAAGTCAATGGTACCCGCTACAACACCACTGCTTCAAGCAACAATCCCGGAGACAGCTTTACGACTTACAGCTATTCATATACCACTAATCCCAATACCGGATTAGCCTGGACGGTGGCGGATATCAACGGCACCGGGTCCAATCCCCTCCAGCAGTTCGGCGTTTACAGCAGCGACCTGAATCCTGATGTCCAGGTATCGATGGTATATGCCGTAGTACATGTGAGCTGCTGGAACATTACCTCCGGCGATTTCTTGGGATTTGGTTCCGGCACGGCGACCACCGCGCAGAGGACTCTGACTCTGATAAACAGCCTGGACTTGAGCTCCTATGACCCGGGAACGGTCAGTGTCTCCTGGGACCAGGACGAGAGCGGGTATCTGGAGTCCGGCGACATCCTGTATTTCGCAGTATCTAATGACGGGGGAGAGAGCTGGAGCAGCGATATTGAAGCCTTCCATGATGATAACCCGTCCAGTCCTTACAGTTACACTGTCCCGGACGAGTATTTGACCAGCGAATTCAAGATACGGTTTTATGTCTATTTCAGTGACGGGGCAGAAAATGCCTTGCTTGATAACATTAAAATCATGGAAACCATATTTACCCCGGATACGTCCGTAGTTTTCAAGATAAACGATACCCAGGTCTATCTTGATGCCGAGGGCGACCCGCAGACCGGCAGTGAAGAAATAACCGCCGGTGAATCGCCAACCCTGGAGAACCAGCCCGGTCAGTATTCTTACGCCTGCCATCGGGACGTGACCAAGCTGGTGAAAGCCTATTCCGACCTCGGCAGCGGGGAAAACCACACCGGCAACGGCGAATATACCGTCGGTAACGTGGACGCGGATACCGGCGAATACTGGTCTTATGCGGGATGGGCTCTTAT
>JAQTRN010000148.1 GCA_028711795.1 Dehalococcoidales bacterium
CGTATGAGTAAATAGTCTGTCAATACATCTAAAATCATCCTCCCAAAGACATGGGTTTATTTTTTTTGAAAGTGTGGTAAACTAGATAGCGTTAACCCGTTAACGCATCTGGAGATTCTGGATTTTAGTAAGCTATATCTACCAGGAAAAAACAAACGGGGTTCTGCTAGAAGCCAGCAGCCATCATTTCTTGAAGTTTTTAACCAGGAAACGAGGGTAATTTGGCGTGACCGCATATATTATTAAGCGCCTCCTGTGGGCCATCCCGACATTCATCGGGGCAATGACTTTAATCTTTCTGGTAATGCGCGTGCTGCCGGGTGATGTCGCCCTGATGATGCTAGGCGGCGAAGGCCAGAATGTAGACCCGGTGCAGCTTGAGCAGCTTCGAACACAACTCGGCCTTAACCGGCCTCTCTGGGAACAATACGGCTTTTTCATATGGGACCTTTTCCGGGGTGATATGGGTAAATCCCTCTGGACCGGTCAGCCCGTTTGGACCGAAATCACCACCCGTCTTCCCTACACTCTATCTCTGGTCGTTCTTACCTTCTGTGTCTCCATCAGTATCGCCCTTCCCTTCGGTATCACCGCCGCCATCAAGCAGGATTCATGGATCGATTACACTTTGCGCACCATCTCCATCGCAGGCATTTCTATTCCCAACTTCTATCTCGGCCTGTTGATCCTGATGGTGCTTGTCACCTATTTCAAATGGTTCCCTCCGCTTGAGTATGCGCCGGTATGGCAGAACCCCGGGGTGGCTATACAGCAACTATTCTTACCTGCGATTGTTCTTGGCTTCCGTCAGTCATGCACCACCATGCGCATGACGCGCTCCTCCATGCTGGAGGTCATGCGTGAAGATTATGTCCGCACCGCCCGTGCCATGGGCGTACGCGAACGTACCGTCATCACCGCTCACGCTCTACGTAATGCTATTCTGCCAGTCGTTACCATCTGGGGCATGGAGACCATCATGCTTATCGGTGGTACGGTTATCATCGAGACTATCTTCAACATCCCCGGTGTAGGTCGTCTGATGGTTGATTCAATCAATCACCGCGACGTTAACCTGGTGCAAGGCGTAACCGCTTTTATCTGTATCGTGGTTCTTATCGTCAATCTTTTGGTCGACCTCGCTTACGCGGCGATTGACCCCCGTATTCGCTACAAGTAGAACAGGAGCAATAAATTGGCTCAGGCGATTGCTATCCCGGTAAAAAGACGCGACCCGATGAGGGTATGGCGTACCATCCGTGATTTTGCTAAAGCTAAGCCTCTTGGCTTTGCGGGTGCGGTGATTTTTATCATCATGATACTGGTGGCTGTCTTGGCTCAATGGATTTCCCCTTACGACCCTCTTTCCACCAATGTCATGCAGCGCCTTCAACCCCCGTCTTCAGTTCACGCTCTTGGTACCGACGAACTTGGTCGTGATATCCTCGCCCGTGTCATTTACGGCGCTCGCATCTCGGCACTGGTCGGTATTCTTGCTACCTTCGCCGGTTCTTCAATCGGCGCCATTATCGGCGTCAGTAGCGGCTTCCTCGGTGGTAAGCTGGATATGGTTGTCCAGCGTTTGCTGGATATATTAATGTCCTTTCCGGCCCTCGTCCTCTCTATCGCCCTCATGTCGGTGATGGGCGCCGGCATCTTTAATGTCATCATCGCTATCGCCATACCTTTCATCGCTCCTACCAATCGTGTCGTGCGCTCGGTCGCAGTCTCGGTAAAACAACTCCAGTACGTTGAGGCTGCACAATCAATCGGTGCCTCGCGTTTTCGAATTATCGCCCGCCATATCCTCCCTAACTGTCTTGCGTCCTATCTCATTTTGGTCACTTCTCAGCTCGGTGGTGCTATCCTGGTCGAGGCCAGCTTGTCCTTCCTTGGTCTCGGTGTTCCGCCCCCCGCTCCTTCCTGGGGTCGTTCTCTCAACGAAGCTATGCAATATATGTACCGTGCCCCCTGGCTGAGTATCTTCCCGGGCATCGCCATCAGCCTGGTGGTATTCGGTATCAACATGTTTGGCGACGCCCTGCGCGACATCTGGGATCCCCGTCTCAAGCGGGTCTAATCCAGCAGACGTCCGCTATTCGCTCTTCCTGTATTGTGGCGTGGATTGCTTTTTGCTGATTACTTATGTGAAGTAAGATACTTGGCAGGAGATGCTACACGCGACTTCTTGCGAGTAGTCAGTATTCTCGCCCTGATGTTATAGTCTGAGAGACCGAGCCTGAAACCTCGTCGTTTACTTCATATTAGAATTGTGCATTGGTCTTCGACCTGCCATATTGCGACTCTTACTTCGCTCTTCGGATACCGAGCGCAGCCTTGCTTGCCCAAACCTTACTGTCCAACGAAAGAGGAATGCTGATGCCGTCCTCCAAGGTAGCCCTGGTCGCCTGCCCATCCTATGATGAGGCATTGGTCGGACAAGCGATAGAACGCGGGCTTGAGCTTATCGGTGGCCTAGATCGATTTGTAAGCTCGGGCGAACGTATACTTCTTAAACCGAATGTGCTGATCGGTGACAAGCCGGAGAGTTGTATTACTACCCATCCCGTAATCTTGCAGTCTATCGCCCGTATAGTTCAGAAAGCCGGGGCACGCGTAACCTATGGCGATTCACCTAGCTTTGGTCCAGTGGCATTCAATCTCCGTCGTTCAGGTCTTAAGATTGTCGGCGATAGACTTGGTATCGAAATGGCCGACTTCGATCATGGCAGGATGGTCAGCGGTACCAACCCACAACTGATACACAAGCTGTTTCTGGCCAATGGTGCATTGGATGCAGATGGAATCATCAATCTGCCGAAATTAAAAACACACGGTCTGATGAGATTCACTGGAGCCATCAAGAACCTCTTTGGTTGCGTACCCGGGACCCGCAAATCCCAATACCACGTCAAACTGAATGACCCCTGGGCTTTCGCATCGATGCTGGTAGATATCTATGCCTGCCTGAGCCCGCGTTTTTCGCTGATGGACGGGATTATGGCGATGGAAGGGAACGGCCCAAGAAACGGCCGGCCTTATCCTATGGGGCTGCTCATCTTCTCCACTGACCCCGTGGCGCTGGATGCCACCGCTTGCCGTCTGATCGACCTCGACCCGCTTAATGTCCCGACCTGTGCAGCGGCGGAAAAGGCAGGGCTTGGGAAGTTGAATACAACCGATATCGAACTGGTGGGCGATTGCCCTGACCTGTTCAAGAGACTGGATTTTAAAGTCGACCGGACTGCTCCACCCGTGCACAAGAAGGGTAGTTTACAGGCTTTCCTGAACCAGCAGCTCAGCGAGCGACCGATTATTGCTGCCTCCAAATGTAATCGTTGCGGGATCTGTACCACAACATGTCCGGTCGAACCCAAGGCGGTTGATTGGAAGAACGGCGACAAGTCACGCCCGCCGGTCTTTGACTATAAACGCTGCATACGCTGTTTCTGTTGCCAGGAAAACTGCCCGCAAGGTGCTATCACTATTGAGAATACTTTTCTTGGCAGCGCTTTAGCCGGGCGCTAGGTATTTACTCCGAACGCAGGGCCTCAATCGGATTCAGCCGCGAAGCATTCCAAGCCGGGTAAAAACCAAAAAACAAACCGATTGCAGTAGAGACGAATACGGCCAGTAACACTGTCTCCGGAGTAATCAGCGGTTTCACCAGTCCGGTCAAACCCACGATGTATGCAATCAACCAGCCTAATACTATACCTATGACACCACCTGACAGAGAGAGAAAGGCGGCTTCAATCAGGAATTGCATCCAAATCGAACGCTGCCCCGCTCCCAGCGCTTTCCGAATTCCGATTTCGCGTGTTCTTTCGAGTACAGAAACCAGCATGATGTTCATCACCCCGATGCCACCTACCAGCAGGGAGATAGCGGCGATGGCACCGAGGAAATTGGTCATGATATCCATGGTACTCGAC
>JAQTRN010000149.1 GCA_028711795.1 Dehalococcoidales bacterium
ACGAAATTCTGTATGCTAACGGCGTCCATGTCATCCCCGATTTCCTCTGTAATGCCGGTGGGGTCACCGTGTCTTATTTTGAAATGGTTCAGAATGCCTACAGCTATTACTGGGATGAAGCCGAGGTGTACGAAAAGCTGGATAAGAGGATGACGTCAGCATATCACTCAGTCTTGAATACCAGCCACCAGTACAATATCAATATGCGGCAGGCGGCATACGTGCTGGCGGTCAAGCGTGTCGTAGAGGCAATGAAGATACGGGGGTGGGTATAGCTCATTGTGGTAGCACAAGAGCGTTGTTAATTTAAGTCGATAGTTAGAGGAGGCAGCTATGGATTGTTCTCTGAAGGACGGCACTTATCAAGGGAACTGTGAGTTCTGTAACCTGAAGGTTGATTGTATGTTGCAGGAAGCCCTGAAGAAGCTGAAGAGCCTCGAATCGAGGGTAGCGGAGATCACGTCGGACCCAGTGCACAGCAGTTAGCAGTCTCCGGGCCTTAAAGCGAACGTAAAGGTATTGATGACGGTAATGGCAGGAGAGACCTGGACATCAAAATAGGTCTCTCCTCTTTGCCCCGCTTAATTTGTAGGGATTTCCGGTCTGCGAAACTCACATCTTGGCGATAGCAGCAGGAAGCGGCCCCCCATAGGGACCTTGTCTTTTCGAATCACTTCAAGTGTGCCCTTCGGATATCCAGAAACCAATATCCACCCCTTGATACCTTGGCCGATTCCATAATCTCTATCCGTTGCCTGAAGATCGGGCCGTCAGTGACAAACGTGTGATACTCACCGGCTTCACCGCAGATTGTGATGTTCTTCGTCTTCTTCAACTCGCTCAGATCAGCGAGAAAACCAGCGTCTACTTTTCGTCCTAGCCACTCTTCTCCCAGTAAATCAGCTTTGACAGCTACCACAATCGCCTTGAACTCCAAAGCCATGAAGTCTCTCAGTATATTTTCCTGACTCTCGCCCCAGAGTGGTAAGTGACACGCCAGACCAGTATCGCGGCATGACTTCTCGTTCCACTGCCTATCCTGGAGAACGTCAATAGTTCCGAAGACACCGCCACTTACGCCCTCTCGTTTAAGAGCCGAGAGAGCATTCCTGAATTCAGCTTCGTAATCCGTCATGGCCGTTGGCCGCTGAACTAGTGGAATAGAGACCGCCTGCGTCTGCAAGTTGAGTAGTTCAGAGCGCAGCCCGTGCGTCCACGAGCGCCTCCCATCACTCATCGTCATATTGAGCAGGTACTGCACGTTAAGCCCACCGGTAATAGCTCGATAGCAGGCCAGGGAGCTGTCTTTGCCACCGCTCCACGACGTGAAAACTGGACTCATAGTTGCGTCACTCCAATGTTTTCTGCCATGCCCAGGATGATTGGTTTTAGCTTGAATATTGTAATAAATGCTCCGTGCCGGCAGTACCCGCTTGGTGATTTCGAAGTGGATTCTACTAGGAAAGCCCTGTCAACACAAGATGAGTTAGTGCCCCCAGCCTGTGCGGCTATTTCACAAGAGTACTCTAGTATGTCGAGGTAGAGGATCAAACTCTACCTCAAACACTATTGTTGTGGATGGCAACCACCACTGCTGAGAGGTAGCTCCGGTATTATCTCTCTGATTGCCAGAATCCTACGAGCTACTGTAAAGCCTCGGGGCGAACTCGACCGATGAGCGGCTCGTCGGCCAGCGCTCCGTGTCGACTTGCTCACCGCGGGGTTATCCCAAGCCCAAATATCTCTGCCTTCAAAGTGGAAATTTGTCTAAATAGGTCTTACCTTGTACAATAAATAGACTACTGGGTAGAAGGGAGATGTCATGAAGGATTCAATGGATATATACACCATTATGAAAATGGCGATCGAACGTGAGGATGAGTCGTATGTATTTTACAGCGACGTGGCGAAGCGGGTTCAAGACCAGGCTACCCGGAATACATTCCTGAAACTCGCTAAAGACGAATTGGGGCACAAGGATTTCATAGACAAGTGCGTGAGAGACCCGAATCTATTACAGAATCTACCGGTCCCACAAAACTGGAAATTGTCGGAAGCAACTAAGGATCCGGTCCTCTCAGTGGAGATGACGCCGAAGGATGCAATAACACTGGCGATGAAGAAAGAACAAGGGACGGCTGAATTCTACTCGACGCTAGCGGGCGGGGCAGTTGACTCGACATATCGTGAGACATTCAAAGGGCTGGCTACTATGGAACTGGGACACAAAGCCCGACTCGAGTCCATTTTCATGGACATGGGTTTCCCTGAAGTGTGGTAAGTCCTGGCCTGACCCGTCAAATTTGTTAGGCTAAGGCCGTCATTTCCGACCTATAAATCATAAAGGCTATCAGAAAAGTAACCCCGAGCAGTTTTATGGCTCGGGGTTACTTTTTCATCTCGTTATGTTAGTGGTTAGCGAATGATACTGACTCTCCGCCATCTCAGAACAAAAGGTATCAGCGTAAGCATTAGGCCTGCTGCGGCCACAATGCCCCAACCGGTCACACTGGGGTACTGAAGGAACCGGTGTCCCCACTTTGAGACCGTATCCTCACCGGCGTTAGCGACCCACATCACCGGATAGGTCGTCAACTCCTGGTCAAGCTGCAACTGGTTATTGTTGGGTGTATCATGATTGACGTTGAACAACACGCCTTGGTCGAAATCTCCGTCAAGCGTGTAAGTGGCGGACCCGGCAGCCGCCATGACCGTGGCCACGCATAGTGAAGCCACGATGACAGCCAGTAGAGTAGCCCTCAGGGTTCTAAGTAGAGTCTTCATTTCCTCCCTCCTTGTGGTAAAAAAGAGATGCTGTGGTTGCAGGTGCTTCAAAGCGCTCTTTTTAGAGTGAGACGGGGAGAGTCGAACTATTTAGGACGTCTTCGTCGATCACAATCAGTCTGATTCTTCCTGCAAGACATGATATCGGTAGTATCTACCATGTCAAGTGGTTTGACCCCGTCACTCCGATGGCTTATCATCTAGCTTTGTTATGAATTCGTGCCGAGAAAAAGAGAGCGTATCGGATGAGACACGTTAATAATCGAGAGCTTGTCTCGGTGATGACGGTCATGGCCATGGCCGTTCTGTCCATGTCTATCCTCCAGCCGATTCTGCCGCTCTACCTTACTTCCATCGGCGTCAGCCCGACCATACTGGGCTTTATGCTCTCTACGGCTATGGTGGGTATGGTCATCGGCGAGAGTTCCGGTGGCGTACTGGCCGACCGAGTGGGACTGAAACTGCCGATGGCGGTGGGCACTTTCCTGTGTGCTCCGCTGGTGCTCGCCTTCGTTTTCACCCGGGCAGTGATGCCTCTATTCCTCATCTTTTTCCTCTGGGGTATAGTCAGGGCTGCTGTGTTCGGACCGGCGCGCGGTTACATCGGGGCGAGGGTCCCTGTCTCATCTAAAGCCAGCCTCATGGCTGTCTACGCCACCTTTCTCGCCACTTCACGAGGTCTTGGCGCCCTGACCGGCGGCTTTGTCGCCGACAGACTCAGCTACGCCTGGGACTTCTACCTGGCTGCCATGGTAGCTGTCCTGGGTGGGTTACTGCTGGTGGCGACCTTCCGGACAGCTCCGATGTTCAGTCCGATAAGGGCGACCAGTATTTTATCCCTGGATATGGGGTTCGTCAGAGGAAGCGCTTTCCGGCGTCCCTTCGCCTTCCAGTGTGCCGTGGCGGCACTCTACTTCTGGGGCTCTTCAACAATGAGCTTCCTGCCCTTACTGGCAACCCAAGTGGTTGGTCTCAAAACGGCCGAGGTCGGTATCCTCTTTATGACGAGCGCTCTGGTGAACGCGGCGCTCCTCATACCTATGGGTCGCCTGGCGGACCGCCTGGGTAGGAAGAGACTGATGATAACCGGTCTTTTCGTCTTCGGGGTTGGTATTGCCGGCCTCGCCTTTAGCCG
>JAQTRN010000150.1 GCA_028711795.1 Dehalococcoidales bacterium
CTGCCCACCACTCGCGCCATGTCAGACACACTCTCGCCCTTGGCTAATGAGGTAGCCTTGATATCGGCGGCACTGATGACGCTACCGCCGAGCCGGTGCATGGCGGTCTCGAAGGACAGGCGGGTTCTGGTGCTCGGTTCAAAAAACAGGCTGGCCATGATTTTCCCGTGGCAGGCGCCCCATTGCCGGCTCATCGAGGTCGACATTTCGTCAGCTAGAGAAAACAACCCCTCAATCTCCCCGATGGACAGATCGTCCATGGTCACCAGGCTTCTATTCGCCAGAGTCATCGTCGCTCCTTCGGAAGTTGTCTTCCTTCCCGGTTTGGCTTGTTTTAGATGGTCTATCGCTGGTCGGGCTGGTGATAGTCACCTGATCGATACCATCGGTTTCTATCAACCGGACCTGTATCTCTTCCTGGCGGGAGGTTGGGATATTCTTGCCGACGTAGTCGGCCCGGATCGGCAGCTCGCGGTGGCCGCGGTCGATGAGAACGGCCAGTTGGATCAGGCTGGGTCGTCCCCAATCGATAAGGGCATCCATGGCGGCCCGGGTACTGCGTCCGGTATAGAGTACGTCATCAACCAGGACTATGGACTTGCCGCTGGTATTGAGTGGCATATCGGTGCGGGTGACGCGGGGTTGAGCTTGGGATAGATTGAGGTCGTCGCGGTACGGAGTGATATCCAGGGCGCCTACCGGCACTTTGAGTGCCTCGAGACTCTCGATGTTGCTGGCCAGTCGCCGGGCTAGAGGCACGCCGCGGGTGTGCATACCGACCAGGACCAGATGCTCGATAGTCTTGTTGCGCTCGATGATTTCATGGGCGATGCGCGCCAGGGTTCGGCGGATATCATCCGGAGTCATGACGATTTTTTCGGACATTAAAAAACCTCTCGCCGCGCCGGCAAGAGGTTCTGTTCCTGTCCTCGTTTTCCCTTGCCAGCCTCGCTGGGCTAGCTTAAAGGTTATCATCTTTATTTTGGGGTATTATAGCATATCGCTCCGGTGGCGGCAATAATTTTTCGGAGTGGCTGGGCCCATTTCTATAACTTTGTGGTCGACCGGGAGGCCGGTTAAGTTTGGGGAAAGAGCGGCGGCAGTGTTATAATTAGCGGATGCTAGACGTTCTGGTCGGCCTTAATCCAGCGCAGCGAGAAGCCGTTGAATCAATCAGTGGTCCGCTATTGATTCTGGCCGGTCCCGGTAGTGGCAAGACCCGGGTTATCACCCACCGGGTGGCCTATCTCATCCGGGTCTGCAGAGTCAGTCCTTACCATATTATGGCGGTCACCTTTACCAATAAGGCCGCTCGGGAGATGACCGAAAGGCTCAACCGGCTGGTCAGCGGATCGGTGAAAGATCTGACTCTGGGTACTTTCCATGCTATCTGCGCGCGTATTCTACGTCGGGATGGCCGGGCATTGGACATCGACCCCGGGTTTGTCATCTATGACGATGACGACCAGATAAGCCTGATAAAACGGAGTCTACAACAGGTAGGCCTTGACCCGAAGCAGTATACTCCGCGGTCGATAGCCTCGGCGATTAGCGCCGCCAAGAGCCGTCTGCTGACCCCCAAAGACTATATACAGTACGGCCACAGCTATTTTGACGAAGTTGCCGGCCGGGTCTACGAGCGCTATCAACAGTTGCTGGGGGAGAGCAACGCGCTGGATTTCGATGATTTGCTCATGAAAACCGTGCTGCTGTTCCGGGCGAGTCCGGATACCCTGGCCCGGTACCAGACGAGGTACCAGCAAGTTATGGTCGATGAATTTCAGGATACCAATCTGGTCCAGTATGAGCTGGTCAAGCAACTCGCCGGCAAGTATCGCAACATTTGTGTGGTCGGTGATCCTGACCAGTCGATTTACTCGTGGCGTTTCGCCGACCTGCGTAACATCCTTAATTTTGAGAAGGACTATCCCGAAGCCAAGGTGGTGTTACTGGAACAGAATTACCGGTCGACGAAGCGGATTCTGGAGGCGGCCACGGCGGTCATATCGGCTAACCAGCGACGCAAGCCCAAGAGCCTGTGGACCGATAATGAGATCGGTGAACTGGCTACCGTGGTCGAGGCGTACACGGAGCAGGAAGAAGCCCAATTTGTCATCAGTGAGATTGAGCGCCTGGTGGGGCAGGGTGATTTCAAGCTGGGCGACTTCGCCGTAATGTACCGGACCAATGCTCAGTCACGGGCGCTGGAAGAGGTCTTCATCCGCTATGGCACGCCCTATAAGCTGGTAGCGGGGACCCGTTTCTACGAGCGGCGGGAAGTCAAGGATATTATTGCGTATTTCCGGCTGATACAGAACCCGCAGGATAGCGTTAGTCTGCTCCGGATAATCAACGTTCCGGGCAGGGGCATCGGCCAGCAGACCCTGGCTTTGATATCCGACCGGGCGAAGTCGCTGGCGGTGCCCGAATACCGGGTGCTGCAACTGGTGGCGGGGTCGCCGAATGAAGAGACACAACCTGCCTTTGGCTCCCGGGTCACCAAAGTGCTGGACGGCTTTCTGAAGCTGATCGACGGTTTCCGGAGTCGCAGCCGGGAGCTGAATATGGCGGAGCTGTTCGACCTGGTGGTCGAAGGTACCGGCTATAAGGCCTATTTATTGAGCCAGCCGGATGGCGAGGAACGCTGGGAAAATGTGTTGGAGCTGCGTACCGTAGCCCAGGAGTACCGCGACCTGAAACCGCCGGATGGCCTGGCCGCCTTTCTCGAGGGAGTGAGCCTGGTATCCGATGTTGACGGACTGGATGAGCGGATGAGTGCGGTGACCCTCATCACCCTGCACCAGGCCAAGGGGCTGGAGTTTCCGGTAGTGTTTATTGTGGGGATGGAAGAAGGGATCCTGCCTCACTTCCGCTCAATGGACGATCCTGACGAGATGGAAGAGGAGAGGCGATTATGCTATGTCGGCATTACTCGGGCCAAGCGGAAGGTCTATCTGGTACGGGCTTTCCGACGCAGCCTGATGGGCGGTAGCAACGCTAATCCGCCCTCGCGCTTCTTGAAAGATATTCCGCCGGGTCTACTTTCCGGGACAAGCCGGTGGTCGGTAGAAGAGGACCGGTTGGCGGCCAGCGTCTACTCGTGGAACCGACCACCGACTGTTCGAGTTGATACTCCTGAATTGAAGGCCGGCGACCACGTCCGCCATGCCCAATTTGGGGATGGGGTGGTGGTCAGTTGCCAGACGGTTAAGGACGACCATGAGGTAGTGGTCGCTTTCAACGGCGCGGGCCTGAAGAAATTACTGGTGGGTCTGGCCCGACTGGAAAAAGTGGCCTGAACCTATTGACAGTCTACACGGAAACGTGTATTATCAGCGTAAGTTATGCCGATTATAGTTCTGGATCCCAAGGTTGTTTCTCTGATCGCCGCCGGTGAGGTGGTTGAAAGACCGGCTTCGGTGGTCAAAGAGCTGGTGGAGAATGCGCTCGATGCCGGCTCCAATCAGGTTATCATAGAAACCAGGGGTGGGGGAGTGGGTCTGGTCCAGGTGGTCGATAATGGGTCGGGGATTCCGGCGAAAGAGGCGGAGCTGGCCTTTTATCGGCATGCCACCAGTAAGATCAGTAACCGGAATGACCTGGAGTCTATCGCCAGCCTTGGCTTCCGGGGAGAGGCCTTACCCAGTATTGCGGCCGTGGCTGAGGTCAACCTGCTGACCCGCGCCGCCGGAGAAGTGGCTGGCCTCTCGCTAAGCTTGAAGAATGGCGAAGTTGTTAGCCGGGGGAGTCAGGGGCGCTCTCCGGGGACCACGATCACGGTGCGTAACCTCTTTCGCCAGATACCTGCCCGGTTGAAGTTCCTCAAATCATCGGCTACCGAGAACAGTCATATCGCTGACGTCGTCAGTCAGTACGCTCTGGCTTTCCCTGAAGTGAAGTTTTCCCTGACAATCGAT
>JAQTRN010000151.1 GCA_028711795.1 Dehalococcoidales bacterium
TAGTCCATACTGCCTCCTAATGAGCGTTCATCATCCGACCAAGAAAACAAGGTTTTGGTGAGTACCAGACAGTAATTCTACCACAGCCATCGTTGACAGGATTATTCGGTGACTGATATAGGCGTGGATATTGACTGAGTGCAGTAAGAACAAGTGAATAGGTAAGGCTACCATCCCGGATTTCTCTGATTCGCCAACCCCCCAACCTTGCGGAAAGAAGAAAGTAATATACTGCCGCACACGGCTAAGTTAGACAGTGCCAATTTCAGCGCTCTGGAAAAGAGCAAGCAATAACAACCCTTAGTAAGCTATGCGCTGTAAGAGGAAGGGAGCTTTGAGCCCCCTTCCTCGCTGACCTTTCCGAATCACTGAGCCGTGACCACAAAAGTACCGGTCATCGACGTCGGGTGAACGTCACAGCGGAAAAAGTAATTCCCCGGCGTTGCTGGAGCCGTAAATTTATAGACAATCGTCCTGGGACCATTAATAATATCTCCCCGGAAGATATTAGTAGAGGCACTTGAGTTGGTATACAGAGCGAAGTTGTGGGACACGGATTCCTTGTTATTGAAATTGATCGTCACACTGGCGCCAGCCGGCACCGTAATGGTACTTTTATCAAAAGCGTAGTTCTGGGCTGACAGATCGATAGCAATGCTCTGTCCCCCAGATGGCGGTGGTTGCGATGAGGTCACCGTAACCGTAATTTTGGCCACCACCGGCGTGCTTAACGGCGTGTGGTCATTGTTCACCAGTTCAACCGAGAATGTGTGCGTCCCCGCAGTCACGTCCGGCCAGGTATAGGACGTGGCCGCCGTGGCCGCATAAGTCCCAGCCGCCGTTACCGCCGGCTGTCCCTGGGCAGTGGGTGCCTCAACATCCTTGAAATAGTGAATGTGCCCCTCACCAGCCACTTTAGCTTCACCCTTCTTCTCCACCAGGTTGAAATTGGATACCTGGACAGTCACGGTGACATTACCAATCTGAGGTATTATGTTCCCCGTCGGCGAGGTGATAGTGATCGTTGGCGTGGCCGGCGGCGTCGGCGACTCCGAGGTACACGCCCCCAGACCCACCAGTACCATCACCACCACCAAGACCAGCGACCGGTTAATAAGGCGTAACACACACTTTTTCATGTAATGCCTCTCTTGATACGTTCCTCCCTTCAGGTTAGGAGTATCTCCACAGGTCGTCTATACGTATGTGCACTTAATTTAGATGGGAATGCTACGTATTTGGGGCGGATATCAGGGGAGAGGCCATGCTAAGTATGATAGAGGGAAAAGCGTCGTACTGGTCTGATAACAGGAGCAAGAGGCAATATGGGGAGAACAGTCACCTGCCCATTGACACTTCGATCGGGAAACAATCAGAGGCGAATCAGGGTGCCGGTCAGTCCCGCCGGCTATCAATCGCGCTTCTCAAGTCACGGATAAAATCGGACAACTCGGTCATCGCTTCATTCCTCGTTTCCATAAGCTGAATGATCCGACTACCCACGATGACTCCATCGGCTATTTCCGCCACCTGCCGGGCTTGCTCCGGAGTTGATATGCCGAACCCGACACAGACCGGCTGGCTGGCTATTTTTTTGACTCTGGCCACGAAAGCGCCCAGGTCCGGAGATAGTGCGTTCCTGGCTCCGGTCACACCGGTTATGGAGACCAGATAAATGAACCCGCGAGACTGGCTAGCCACCAGATGGATACGCTCATCGGTGCTGGTAGGCGCCAGCAGATAAACAAGGTCGATTCCATGTTTGCGGGTAGCGGCTTCTAGCTCCGTACCCTCCTCCGGGGGCAGATCGGGGACTATCAACCCGTGAATACCCGCACTGGCACAGTCACGACTGAATTTCTCCAGTCCATAACTCAAGACCGGGTTAAAATAGGTCATGAACATCAACGGTATACTGACCCGCCGGCTAAGCTGTGCGGCTATGTCGAGGCAAATTAGCGGGGTGACGCCGTTCTGCAGGGCCTGGAAGCTCGCTTTCTGGATAGTCGCACCATCGGCCAGGGGATCAGAAAAAGGTATCCCCAACTCCACGATATCGCAGCCGTTACCAGCTAGAATAGGTACCACTTCCAAAGTGGCTTCGATACTGGGGTAGCCTACGGTGACATAGGCTATCAAAGCTTTGTGGCCGGGACGACGGAAAACACTGGCAATCTGGTTCATTTATCCCCCTCCAGCGCTTCGGTGACAATATTAAGGTCTTTGTCTCCCCGACCAGACAGGTTCACCACAATAATCTGCTCTTTATCTACTGAGCTGGCCAGCCTGGCGGCATAGGCCACAGCGTGGGCTGATTCCAGTGCCGGGATGATTCCCTCAGTCTGGCAGAGCAACTGGAACCCGGCCAGCGCTTCATCGTCATTAACGGCAAGGTACCTGACCCGTCCGATATCCTTGAGATAACTATGCTCCGGCCCCACGCCGGGATAGTCCAGTCCGGCGGAGATACTGTGGGTCTCCCGGATCTGCCCCTGGTCATCCTGGAGAACATATGACTTCGCTCCGTGGAGAACGCCGACTCTACCCGCCATCAGCGAAGCGGCATGTTCCACGGTTTCCAGACCCCTACCACCCGCCTCAACCCCAATCAGCCCGACATTACGGTCATTCAAAAAAGGATAGAAGATGCCGATGGCGTTGCTGCCCCCACCGACACAGGCAACGATATGATGGGGCAGCCGACCCGTTTTCTCCAGGATTTGCCACCTGACTTCTTTGCCGATGACCGACTGGAAATCACGCACCATAACCGTGTAAGGGTGCGGCCCCACTACCGACCCCAGAAGATAATAGGTATCCCGGGCATTGGTCACCCAGTCTCTTATCGCCTCATTGATAGCGTCCTTCAGCGTCCGGCTGCCGCTAGAGACCGGCCTTACCTCAGCCCCCATCAGCTTCATACGAAAGACGTTCGGCGACTGGCGGCGCATATCCTCCTCACCCATGTAAACAATGCACTGTAACCCCAGCATCGCGCAGACAGCCGCCGTAGCTACCCCGTGCTGTCCGGCTCCAGTCTCAGCGATAATGCGGTGCTTACCCATTCTCCGGGCGAGCAGCCCCTGTCCCAGGGCATTATTGATTTTGTGCGCCCCCGTATGGGCCAGGTCCTCCCGCTTCAGAAAAATCCTGGCACCACCACACCGCTCGCTCATCTTCCGGGCATAGTAAAGGGCTGTTGGCCTCCCGGAATAGTCCCGCGACAGGGACTCAAACTCATCCCAGAATGTACTATCCGCCTGACACTGTTGATAAGCCGCCGTCAGTTCATCCAGGACTGGCACCAGAGTTTCGGGAACGAATCTCCCGCCATAACTGCCAAAGTACCCACGTTCATCAGGTAACAATGCGCGCCTCCTTCCCCAACCAGCCTATAACTTTACAGTCTGGTTGATATCTGTCTCCGCCTTCCGGACCGACTCCACGAAAGCCCGGATTTTGGCGGCATCTTTCCGTCCGTAGCTCTCGACACCGCTGGAGACATCGACTCCCCAGGGTTGGACCTCGGTTACTAACCGCCCCACATTAGCCGGGCTGAGTCCGCCCGCGACCACTACCGGCAACCTGGCCGACACCTCTTTAGCTAATTGCCAGTTCAACATCCGGCCGGTACCGCCATACGCACCTCCGACCTTTGAGTCCAGAAGACAGATAAAATCGCTCCCCCGTAGTATGCGATTTCCCTGCTCAATATCAGCCAGGACTCTACCAGCGGTGTCAGTTTCGGCTACATGGATGACTTTGATAACCGGTCGTTCAATTTCCTGGCAGTACGACCATGTCTCATCACCACTGAGTTGCACCCGGTCTAACTGACAATATTCGGCGATACGGTTTACCTCCCCGGCAGCAGCGTTAACGAAAACACCAACCACTGCCGGATGATTATTCAG
>JAQTRN010000152.1 GCA_028711795.1 Dehalococcoidales bacterium
TCCAGCGGCCGTACTCGGCAGCCAGGTGGTAGACATACTGAAAATCGTGTCCGTCAAATATCCGTTCTAGCTGTCGGTATTTGGAGACGTCAGCGCGGATATAGTTCGGTCCTTCGGATTGTCCCAAGTCGCAGACCCAGACTTCATGTCCCCGGTTTTTGAGTTCGGGAACAAGGTTTGAACCGATAAACCCCAATCCTCCGGTAACCAGTATCTTAGCCACGAGTGCCCTCCATTATGATATCAACTGTCCTTGCCACCGCCTTCCCATCGCCAAACAGACTCGGCCAGCCGTTGCTTCGGCATAGCATTATCTGGAAACTGTGTACAATCCGCCCACTGTGGGCATTTCAACCCGGCTTTGCGTTCTCTGGCAATATTAATCCTAACCGTGGACTACTGTCAAACGACGGTGACGAATGACCAGGATATAGTGGAGGGTAAAACATGGGTGCAGCGCTTAACAATGACAGGGGACTATTTCTCTACCGTATCTTGACAACCTCAGGGGAAGCTGAGCCAAGTCTCTCTGTACCTGATCACACTATTAGCACCTACCCGAGACTTACTTCAAAGTGAATTTACGCGAAGTGGACTTGACGTTAAAAATCATCTAATGTATTCTGCTCAGAATGCGAAAGTACTGGGTATTCGTGACTGCCAGCCTATCGCTGCTGCTTTCAGCGATCAGCGGTTCGGCCATCTCCGTGGCTTATCCCACGATTACCTCATCGTTCAACACCTCACTGGTGACGGCTGGCTGGGTCCTCAGTATCTACCCGCTGGTATCCACAGTCAGCATGCCTCTGTCCGGGAAAGCCGCCGATATCTTCGGCCGAAAAAACATGTATGTCTTCTGCCTCTCCCTGTTCATCGCCGGGTCTTTTTTATGCGCTCTGGCCCCTAATATTACACTTCTGATTCTAGCCCGGTGCATTCAAGGCATCGGGGGTGGCGGTTTCTTACCGGCGGCCACGGGAATTGTGGCGGAAGAGTTCACCGGTTCGCGGCAGCGGGCTATCGGGCTTATCACCAGTGTTTTCCCCATCGGTCAACTTATCGGCCCGAACCTGGGAGGGTGGATGGTTGAAGCCTTTGGCTGGCGGTCCATTTTCTGGTTCAACATACCCATCACTACAGCGGCGTTAATCATCTCCATGTTCTTGCTGAAGAAGGGAGAGAGACAAAAGGGACATGTGGACCTGGTGGGTGCCGGACTACTCGGTGGGTCGCTCTTTGCCTTCCTGTGGAGTCTGACAGAGTTGGGAAATACCGCTGGCGAGGTGCAATGGATGTTGGCCGGGTTGCTCTTCATTATCAGTGTTATCCTGATGCTGCTTTTCATCCGGCATCTGAACAAGGCCGAAGACCCGATCATTGACCTGCAAGTCCTGAAAGCGAGACCATTCATGGCGGCCAATCTGTATAACCTGGTCTTCGGCGCCTGCATTTTTGGCCTCTTCTCCTTCGCTCCGCTGTATGCCACCTCGGTATACGGCATGTCTACCCTCCAAAGTGGCCTGGTAATCACGCCGCGTTCCATCGGCACAATATTGACCTCAACGGTAGTCAGCGTCTTCCTGGTGCGCTGGGGTTATCGCTGGCCGATGCTAATAGGCACCGCCGTCATCATGACCAGCCTCGTCCTGCTCGGCATCGAGTCCCAGGGCATCACTATTCTGGGGATTGGATTGAGCGCCACAACTGTGCTGCTCGTCAATCTATTTCTGTCAGGGGCAGGAGTTGGCATTGCCGGCCCAGCTTCGAACAACGCCTGCATCGAGCTGATGCCACACCGTGTGGCCACCATCACCGGGGTCCGGGGTATGTTCCGACAGGCCGGAGGGACTATCAGTATCGCCATCACGACCATTATTCTGAACAACTCCCGGGATATGTTCCGTGGCTTCGCGATAGTGGATTTCGGTCTGGCAGCGATTATCCTGATAACAGTGCCGCTTATTTTCCTGATGCCGAAGTCGGTTGTGCCCGTCTGTACCGCAGAGAGTGCCACGACTCACAGCTAAGAGATATCTATCCGAGAAAGGACGTGAGTGTTGTCAATCAGCGAAATGGGACACTTTTTAAACCGAACACTTTGGCGTAATCAGGCGGCATTGGTAAACTCCTTGAGACCCGCTGCCAGAATATATCCGATGCCCACCAAGTTTAGATAATCACGGAAGGCACTGGAGACATAGCCAGCGCCGTTATCCGAAAGCAGTCTGGTGCGATTCTCAACAGGTACATCAGTCATGCCGGTAGCGTCCACCGCTTCCTGAACCACCTCGATTAGGGAGTTAGCCGACATGTCTTTATCTTTGTTTTCCTGGGACATAATTCGCTCCTTTTGCTCAGTCAGTTTACTACCTCTCAGGAGCTTGTGCCACCTGGCTAAACTCTACTGTTTTAGTGGCCCTATTTGTGTCCCATTATCGCTGACGGTGTGCAAGCTGGAGTTCCTCCGATGTGAAAGATGGCGCTAGAGGCGCACAACTCCACCAATGTCCTCCTCTCGCGATTTGACTTTTCGAGAAAGCTGCGAACCAAAGGTTTTATTATTTTCTCATAATGACATCGTGGAATACCACATATCCCGGTTACAAAGGAACATCCAATGAATGATAAGCCGGTTTCAACCCAATTTTTGTCCCAGGAACAGTGGCCAGACAACAATGCCAAGAATTATCTTCCACCAAACTAAATGTGCGAAGGATATTGTAAACAACCAGCCGATAAACCAGATGACACCTGCAGCAGCACTTGAAGAATTACCCTTGTTCATATCATCCTCCTGTCGAATTATTTATTACAACGGTAGTCCAAGTCAATTTAACGCCTATTCCGCGTACACTTTCACCGTTTCGTCGTCTGTGTCCACGTTGATTTCGCTATCGTGCAGGGCAGAAATAAGTTCCTCTAAGTCTTCGGTTTTGAGGTGGCGCATATCAAAACTCATACCCTTTTCTTTCATTGCGTCATTGACCTTGTCCGCGGCTTCGGGTGGAATCAGGGTAGCCAGTTTCATACCTGCCCGTATCAATCCAAAGGGCACGCGGACATTGACTCGACCATGCCGGTGTTCGGGAGCGGCACCAAGTTTCGGTTCGACAATTACACGTAGGTATCTGGGCAATGATTTCGGAGGTGGGCTATTCGAATTATCCCAAGTATCTCTATCTGCGCCGGTCAGTGACAGTAACCTTTGGGCTTCATCGACGCTTACTTTCCCTTCGGTAAGCATTTGCAGGATCTTCTTTTGATCTTCGCTCATTGTAGTTCTCCTTGATTACTACTCAGTTCTGTAAATACCATAGCATTGCTCCCCCTCTACTAGTTAGTAGAAAGCGATTGAAACATGTTGTTCCTCGTTGTCCACATCTACTTTCAATCCAGGTAAAGAGTACAAAATACTGAAAAACGCCGGGACTCCCAGCCATATGTACCGCGACCAATTCCAGCGCCAAGTGAATAACAGCGACAGGAGTAGGAATGGTAGGACCATCAGAAAAAGCGCCAGTAGCAGTATCAGAGCTATCGGACCAATAATAAAGAGCGGTAACCAGATACTCCACACATGTCGCGGACTACGCATTTTCAATTGCATTGAATACGGTGGCCATTTCATTTTGACAATCTCTCAATCGCTTCTTCGGCGGTAATTTCGCCCCGCTCTAGTGCTGCGATAACATCCTGTTTTGGTGATGAGGGAAACGTTTCCACAAATTGAAGTTGGCCGGTAATGCGACTCAGACGACTCTTGATCGTAGGATAGCTGACACCGAAGATACGTTCCATTTCTTTTATAGAACCATCAGCACGGACAAATGCCATGACGAAAACTTGGTCTTCGGCGGGGAGGCGGGCCAGTGGTGGGAGGTCAAA
>JAQTRN010000153.1 GCA_028711795.1 Dehalococcoidales bacterium
ATTTGGACATTTTCAAGGAATCTATCATCTCAGTTGCGTCCAAATCCGTAATAGGATGTAGTTTCAGGGTGACATCCTTTATCAACTCGGCATAAATCCCTCCCGAACCGAACATCATCAACGGTCCAAAGGATGGGTCCTGGGTGACACCCACAATTGTTTCGATACCGCCGGTTATCATTTGCTGTACTGTTACCCCGGACATCTCCTGCTGGCGGCCGAGCTTCTCTAAATTTTTCTTGATGGCGTTATAAGCTTTTTCTACTTCTCTCTCCGATGCAAGATTTAATACAACTCCTCCAACATCGGTCTTGTGAGTAATTGTCGGCGATGCCAGTTTAACCGCTACCGGGAAACCAAGCTTTTTAGCGGCAGTTTTTGCCTCGGACGGAGTCCTGGCTACCACGACTTCCGCTTGGTGTATCCCGTAGTACGCCAGTAATTCCGATATTTCCCCCGCCGAAAGCCACAGCGGCCTCTCCGTACTATCTTTTGTTACCGTGTCTACTAACGCACGGGCTTTTGCCTTCTGGATGTCTTTTATTATCGGGATTTTCCCCCGGGGTTTACACCGCAGTTCAGCGTATTCTACCGCTCGCTTCAATGACAGGATAGCTTCTTCAGGGAATGTATAGAGAGGAATAAAATGACCGTGTGTCCCGAGTTGGGCGCTAAGACCTTTCTGCCCGATAAAACAACCGAGCAATGGTTTTTTATAACGCCGGAAGACCGGTGCTACGCGCCGGAGGGCGCCCTCCATAGCTTTCGTCTCAACAACTATCGGCGGGGCGAATATAGCCAGGACGGCGTCAACGTCTTTATCGGTAGCCAGCACTTTGAGTATTCCTTCATATTCCTGAGCGGTGGCTCCGGCGGTAGTATCGATGGGGTTGCCGAGGTTGATATCCCTTTTCAATATCGGCCTGATTTTGGCGCTCGCTTCTATGGGAAGTTCTTTTATATCCAGACCGTTAACGGTAGCGGCATCAGCTGCGATAATCCCTGGCCCGCCGCCGTTGGTAACAATGACCAGTCTTCTGCCTTTGGGTAACGGCTGGGTGGAGAGCAGTGTAGCCAGGTTAAAGAGTTCTTCTACGTAATTGACTCTAATGATGCCCGCATTTTGAAACAAAACATCCGAAGCGACATCCGAAGTGGCTAACGCTCCTGTATGTGACGATGCAGCCCTGGCACCGGCCGCAGTGCTCCCGCTTTTTACCGCGACAATGGGTTTTTTGGAGGAAACACGGCGAGCGATTCTGGCAAACCGGCTAGGATTACCGAATGACTCCAGATAAAGCAATATCACTTTGGTAGTCGGGTCCTGTTCCCAGTACTGCAAAAAATCATTAGAGGAAACATCAGCACGGTTGCCGACACTGACGAAGGTAGAAATACCCATGTTCAGGTTTTTCACGTGCTCCAGAATGGTCAACCCCATGGCACCGCTCTGGGTTAGGAAAGCTACGTTTCCCGTGCTGGGGTATACTTGGGAAAAGGTGGCATTAAGATTTATAGCGGGGTCGGTATTGATAACACCCATACAGTTGGGGCCGACCAAGCGCATACCGTAGCTAAGGTTGATATTCCTCAGTTCTTTCTCCCTGGCAGCGCCTTCCGTACCTCTCTCCCGGAATCCATCCGATACAACAATCAGAGCATGCACGCCTTTCTGACCACATTCGTCGGCTACCCTATTTACAATAGCCGCTGGCACGGCAATGATAGCCATGTCTACCTTGCCGGGAATGTCCAGCACCGAGGGATAGGACTTGACCGAAAGCACCGCTTCGGTATTGGGATTGACGGGATATACGATTCCGGAAAACCCACTCTGTAAGATACAACGCATCAGCAGGTTGCCGATGGTGCCGGGATAGCGCGCGGCTCCAATAATAGCGACCGACTTTGGCTTAAGTATCGGCTGTAAAGAAGCTATTATCGCAGTTCGGTCACGGGCCGCCTCTTTCATATCCACGACTTGTGTCTGCTTTATTGGGAAAGTAACATGATATTCGCCGTCCTCCAGATCGCTGGAGACATGAAAACCATAATCCCGGAAGGCTTCCATCATCTTTGAATTCTGGCCGAGGACACTGGCTTCAAAGATGGAGATGTCATTTTCTCTGGCAACGTCTACCAGCGCTTCTATAAGTCTGGTACCTAGTCCGATTTTCTGATAGGCGTCTTCAATGGCGAAAGCGACCTCCGCTGAACGTTTCTTGGGCACGCGGTAATAGCGGGCGATAGCGATAATTTTCCTGTCCCGCCCTGTTCCTACTTCCACAACATATGCAAAAGAGTTGTTATAATCTACCGTACAATACCTGATAGCATCCTCTTCCGTCATTTTCTCGGGTATGTTATGGAAGCGGAGATACTTGGTGTGCGTACTTAACCGAGAAATGAAAGAAAGCCACAAAGGCACATCACTTTTCTCGATGGGCCTGAGTAATACTCTATGGCCCTCTCTTAGGATTTCTTCTCGGCGATATTGAGAGAGATCTATTCCGGTGGGCTTATCTTGCATCAGATATTACCCCCTAAACGTGATTAATATAACATTGATGATAACCTTGATGGCAGGTTGTATTGTCACCCAAAAGGACAAACATAGCCTGTAAATAAAAAAATGCGGGAAAGACCTATTTATATTTATGATACATCCTTGATATTTGCCATTCAAGCAGAAGTTGGTAATAGGGCGCTTGTCCTGATATGTAAGAAAGCCAATCATAAATGAGCTAATAATCAGGTGGATGATATGATCACTGGTATTACCATCAACCAAAATCAAGGACAGTACCGGACTTGAATCAGTAGATTTACAGCTTTTTGGCTTTCGCTATAGGACTGGTACTGGCTATCGTTGCCGGATTAGTTGCCCCAGGTAGTGCTACTGTCATCCTAGCGCTGGTGATGGTGGGCATTATTGTCGGGATTCTTAATATCACCGCCAGAGATTTTGCCCCACTGTCAATGGCCGCCATAGCCCTAATTGTGGTCGGCACAGCTGGCTTTGACCCTCTTGATCAATTGGTGAGTGGGCTGGGTATCCATGTTAACGAAATTGTCCAATATCTTGCCCGATTGATGGCACCAGCCGCGGTCATCGGTGCCGTGAGAACATTAATAAATGTTGGCTTTCCCAAATATTGACTTTAGATCGTCAGGGAAAATGAGGGACATTGGATGTTCGGAACCCTTTTCCCTAGGCTCATTCTCAGAATTTGACATTTAGAAACTAGGGACGCAAAATTACCATGCAGGTGTGGCAGAATAGAGAATTCAGTACTTTCTTGAAATCAGATAGCCGGGGAGGTAGATATGGTTACAGAGGAACAAATAAGGGAGCTAGCTTATGCCATCTGGGAGCAAGAAGGTCGACCTGAAGGTAAGGATCTAGAGTACTATTTCCGTGCTAAACAAATGCTGGAAGAAAGAGATGCAGCTTCGTCGACTGCTAAGGAGCCGGTACCACCAGCATCGGCACTGCAACCGCCATCAGGCCCGAAACCGATTGAGCGGCAAACTGGTAAGCATCGCTCAAAAAGGCATTAGACAATCCCAGGGCACTCTCTATCGCATTACACCATGGTTCCAGATTAGATGGTAGCACCTTTACAGACGATTGGCATTGTCTCTTTATTACGGACTCTTTGAGCGGGAGAAAAAAGTCGGCAATGAACAGGGTACTAGCTATAATAATGGCTGGAGGAGCCGGAGAAAGACTGCAACCTTTGACCAGGGGACGGTCGAAGGCCGCCGTTCCTTTTGGAGGTAAATTCCGGCTCATTGATTTTACGCTGAGTAACTGCGTCAACTCAAGCCT
>JAQTRN010000154.1 GCA_028711795.1 Dehalococcoidales bacterium
TGTCGTTAATGTACTGCATGAAGCGACTATAGCCGCTTCGGTAATAACTTTCCACATAGATTTGCTTCACTCAGACTCCCCATCTTCACCTCCCAGAGAGTCCAATATGTTTCTGAACTTTTGCATATGATTGGGCATAATCCATCCCTGGTCCCTTCCTTTAGTAAAAGAAGGGGAGAAAATAAAAAGAGAGGGGGATAAAGGGGGAGAGGGCAAATCTATCTATATTGTAATTACGATCGAAAAACCAGGGCGTTCCCGTAGCCTGATTTATGACCGATCCTAACGTCTACTTTACTTGTACATTTTAACGCAATCCGCACTACCCGGGGGAAAAGCCCCCAAAATGTTGACACCAGACGGAATGATTGATAAAGTAAATGAAAATACTTTTCATTTGGATAGCTAACATGAGGCTCACCGAGAGAGAAATCGTCGCTGTATTAAGACATCACCACTATAAAATAACCCCGCAACGGCGGGCAGTCATACAGACGATTACCGCTGTGACCAGCCACGTCACGCCGACGGCGATCCACGAAAGAACGCACCGGGAACATCCTAACATCGGACTGGTAACAATTTATCGTACTCTGGAAATACTGGCCCGTCTGAAACTTATCTGTGAACTACATGCGGGAGATAACTGCCCCAGCTACACTATCGGCACCCCCGAACATCACCACCACCTGATCTGTAGCGGCTGCGGCCAGGTAATCGATTTTACCCGTCATGACCTGACGAAATTAGAGCGAGACCTGTCCGCTGAGACCGGATTTGAGATTAAAAGCCACGTACTCGATTTTACCGGCTTCTGCGGCAGTTGCCAGAAACAAAAACACCGGACCACCTGAATATTATTTGAGAAGGAACCATGCAAGCTGCTTTCAATATCGGACCATTCACCATCCACTGGTATGGAGTTTTGATAGCCACCGGCGTCATCGCCGCGATACTGCTATCGATTGTTGAAGCCCGGAGACGGGGCGAGGTCTGGGAAAACGTCCTGACGCTGGCGCTGTTTGTCCTGCCACTGGGTATCATCGGCGCCCGGCTATACCACGTTATCGACCAGTGGGACTTTTACAGCCAGCACCCGTCCTTGATCTTTTCCGGCAGCGGACTGGGAATATTCGGCGCCGTCATCGGTGGCGTCATCGGGCTTATCATCTACACTCGGTGGAGGAAATTGAGTACCCTGCGCTGGCTGGATATCGTCGCCCCGGGCCTTATTCTGGCGCAGGCAATCGGCAGGTGGGGCAATTATGTTAATCAGGAGCTTTACGGGTATCCCACCGACCTTCCCTGGGGAATCTATATCGACCCCGAGCACCGCCTCCCCGGATTCGAGGCATTCAGTCGCTATCACCCCCTGTTCCTGTACGAGTCCCTGTGGAACTTCGCCGGCTGCGCCCTGCTGCTGGTGCTGGGACGCAAAATGAAATCGCGACTCCTCGATGGCGATATCTTCTGTCTCTATGCCATTCACTACGGCATTGGCCGCTTCTTCCTGGAAGGCCTCAAAATTGAGGTCTGGACACTGGGCGGAGTGCCTACCGCCCGCTGGATATCCGGGATTGCCATAGGCGTGGCTATCGCGGTGATGGTCTACCGGCGGTACCAGCTACGGCGCCAAGCACAGAACAAGGGGGAGAGGCCGGGGTGACAAAGAAATCCAAAGTGAGAGCGGTGTACGCCCTGATACTGGCGTTTTCCTTAATGCTAACAGCTCCGGCCATCTCTTGCAGCCAGGAAATATCGTCAGCCGACAAGATAGGGGTAGCCGTTAGCATACCACCCCAGGCCGAGTTCGTGGCCCGGGTCGGCGGCGATAAAGTAAATATCACCATCATGGTGCCCCCGGGAGCCAATCCGCACACCTACGAACCCCGGCCCAATCAGATGACTGAGCTGGCCAGAGTCAAAATATACGCCCAGCTTGGCTCCGGAATAGAGTTCGAACGCGTCTACCTGGACAAACTGGTGGCGATCAACCAAGACATGCTGCTCGTTGACTGCAGCCGCGGGGTCAATCTGATAGCCAGCCAGGACCCGGATGAACCGGGCATGGACCCGCACACCTGGCTATCGCCGCTGAATGTCCGGACGATAGTACAAAATATCTGCGACGGCCTGGTACAAATCGACCCGGCTAACCGGGCGTATTACGAAGATAACCGCGACCGCTATCTGCAGGAACTGGCCGATCTCGACCAGGATATCCGGACTGGCCTGGCACGAATGACAAACCGTACCTTTATGGTCTACCACCCGGCCTTCGCCTACTTTGCCGCGGAATATGATCTGGTCATGCTGCCGATAGAGGCCGAGGGCAAGGAGCCAACCGCCGCCGCCCTGACCCGGTTAATAGAGCAGGCCAGGGCATCTCAGGTAAAAACAATCTTGACCTCGCCGCAATTCAACCCGCAGAGCGCCCGGATCATCGCCGAAGCCATTGGCGGCCGGCTGGTCTTTATCGATTACCTGGCGGAGGGCTACTTAGCGAGCATGCGCCAGTTGCTAGATGAACTAACCCGGGCAACGGAGTAGAACGAATGGCTACCGAAGGACTGGTAAGACTGGAAAACATCTGGGTCCATTATGGCAGGATTCCCATACTGGAAGGCATAAGCCTGTCCATAGAGCCACACGACTTCCTGGGCATTATTGGCCCGAATGGCGGCGGCAAAACAACACTGCTCAAGGTCATCCTGGGACTGATCACACCGAGCCAGGGCAAGGTCTCAATTCTAGGAGAACCGTCCGCCAGGAGCCGGCGACATATCGGCTACGTGCCGCAACACAACCTGTTCGACCGTGATTTCCCGATAGATGTCTGGAATGCGGTGCTGATGGGCCGGTATGGTCAGACCGGTCTCCTCCGCCGCTATCGCCCGGAGGATAAAAAGGTAGCCCGGGAAGCCCTGGAAACGGTGGGTATGCTCAATTACAAGGACCAGCAGATCGGTAAGCTGTCCGGCGGGGAGCAGCAGCGGGTCTTCATCGCCCGCGCCCTGGTAGCCGAGCCCCGCCTGCTACTGCTGGATGAACCGACCGCCAGTGTTGATTCCACCATGCAGGTCGAGTTCTATGAAATATTAAAACAACTGAAAGAGAGAATGGCTATCGTGCTTGTCTCCCACGATATCAGCGCCATATCCATCTATGTCGATAAAATCGCCTGTCTCAACCGGCAACTGTTCTATCACGGTTCCAAAGAAATCACTCCGGACATACTGGAAGCGACTTACAAATGCCCGGTACAGATGATCGCCCACGGCCTGATACCGCACCGGGTCCTGAAGGAGCACGGCTAGTATGCTGGAGGCCCTGCAGTTCGAATTCATGCGTAATGCCCTTATCGCCGGCCTGCTGGCGGCGGTGGCCTGCGGCATCGTCGGCGTCTACGTGGTGGTCAAGAGGTTCGTCTCCATCAGCGGCGGTATCGCTCACGCCGCCTTCGGGGGTATCGGGCTGGGCTATTTCCTGGGAATAAGTCCCATACTCGGCGCCACCTTTTTTACTCTGGCTTCCGCCCTGGGTATGGGACTCACCATCAGGCGGACCAGATTACCCGAAGATACCGCTATTGGCATACTCTGGGCCATGGGCATGGCCATCGGCATCGTCTTTATCGCCCTGACCCCGGGTTACGTACCGGATCTCTTCAGCTATCTCTTCGGCAACATCCTGATAGTGCCCTTCTCGGATATTATCCTCATGCTGATAATGGATGCGGTTATTCTGGCGGTGGTCATAGCATTATACAAGGAGTTTCTGGGCCTATCTTTCGACGAAGA
>JAQTRN010000155.1:0-1403 GCA_028711795.1 Dehalococcoidales bacterium
AGTGTAGGTGGCATTCTTGGAAAAGAATATAAGTAAATTTACGTAATTTACAACGAAAGTACTACGTAAATTACCTAACTACTATGACCTTATCCGATGTTTTTTACTGAGCGGTATAACCACCATCAATTACCAGTTCGCTGCCAGTGACGAATTTAGACTCGTTGCTGGCCAGGTAAAGAATGCCATAGGCGATGTCATCAGCTTCCCCAATATGCCCGATGGGGTGCAGGGCGTCCAGGGCTTTGCGCCCCGTTGCCATATCCCCCTGGGACTGAAGAAAGTTTTCCACCATCGGCGTCCAGATGAAGCCCGGATGCACCGAGTTTACCCGGATGTTTTCTTTGGCATAGAGAATGGCGTCTGTCTTGGTCATCAATCTCACCGCCCCCTTGGCGGCGTGGTATGGCGGCGCGTCCGCAGCGCCGACCAGGCCGTATATTGACGATAGATTGATGATACTGCCGCCGCCTCTCTTTTTCATATATGGGATAGAGTGTTTGGTACACAGGAAGACCCCTTTGACATTGACAGCCATCACCTTGTCCCACTCTTCCTCAGTTATCTCGTGGGTCGGTTTACTGGCGCCGGCTATCCCGGCATTGTTTACCAGCACGTCGATCCGCCCATACTTCTCAAATATTTCAGCGAACACCCGGGTCACATCCCTTTCGCTGGTGACGTCTAGGTGCCAGAAATCGGCGGTGCCGCTACTGTTCTTGATTTCGGTGATTGTCTTCTTGCCTGCGGCATCCAGCAGATCGGTCACCATCACTTTGGCCCCTTCCCGGGCCAGTAACAGACTGGTCGCCCGGCCGATACCCTGGGCTCCACCGGTTACGATGGCTACCTTACCTTCTACTCTACCCATGGTTACCTCCTTGTAGATACGCTGTTACTCACCTACTAGAGAACATACTAAGACTTAAAATAGACGGCCACTATACGCAAACACACTTAATTATGGTGTACAGATACCCGTAATTTTGCGCCGCGGCCGTACGGGGGTCGGCGGTTGTTGGTTGGCGAGGGTGTCCGGCCCGTGCGACTATAACTAAGAGCCATCGGGTGATATAATGGGTTAAGACCGAGCGGTGGAGATAAAATGTACGAAGCTATGCTCTCCGAGAAGCTGCCTGGTTCGCGGGTACGCTGTAACATCTGCCAGTGGCGCTGTGTCATCGGTCCCGATAAGCTTGGCGTCTGCCGTATGTACCGGAATACCGATGGCGTGCTCTACAATATGAATTATGCCCGGGCATCTTCAGTAGCGATTGACCCGATTGAGAAAAAGCCACTGTTCCACTTCTTCCCGGGTAGTTTCGTTTTCTCTCTGGGAAGCTGGGGCTGCAATTTTCACTGTCAGGACTGCCAGAACTGGCAGATTTCCTGTGTCGGGATCC
>JAQTRN010000155.1:1413-3777 GCA_028711795.1 Dehalococcoidales bacterium
CGGTTCTCAAGAGGTCCCGCCGGAGCGGGCCGTAGCGCTGGCTAAAGGGAACAACTGCCGCGGTATTGCCTGGACATATAATGAGCCAACCATGTGGTTCGAATATACCCTGGACTCGGCCAGGCTGGCCAAGGAGAATGACCTGTATACCGTCTATGTGACTAACGGCTACATGACCCCGGAGGCACTGGATACTATCGGGCCGTACCTTGATGCCTGGCGGGTCGATATTAAGGGTTTTACCGATGCCTTTTATCGTAATCTCGCCCGGATAAAGGACTGGCGGGGGATACTGGATGTCGCCAGCCGGGCCAAAACTAAGTGGAACATGCACGTCGAGGTTATCACTAATATCATACCCACTCTGAACGATGACGATGAGCAACTGGGCGGCATCGCCCACTGGATAAGGAACGAACTGGGAGAATTGACACCCTGGCATGTCACCCGGTTCTACCCGCAGCACCAGATGATGCACTTGCCCCCAACTCCGGTGGCCACTCTGGAGCATGCTTACGAAATTGGTAAGAACGCCGGGTTGAAGTTTGTCTATACCGGTAACGTTCTGGGACACAAGGGCGAGAACACTATCTGCTACTCGTGCGGGCGTACCATTGTCGAGAGGTTTGCCTACCAGACCCGGGTCGTCGGTCTGGAAGACTCCCGGTGCCGTTTCTGTAAGGCCGATTTAAACTTCAGACCATCTCGGGGAAAGGAGGGTCATGATGATTAGGGAACCAGTGGTCGCCGGGCAATTCTATCCATCGTCCCCTTCGCAGCTTAAGGCGATGATCGCCAGGATGGTTGATGAAAAGGCGGTGAAAGAGGAGGTAATCGGTGTGGTCTCACCCCACGCCGGCTATGTCTACTCCGGTATGGTGGCCGGCGCCGTTATGTCCCGGGTCAAGTTTAAGGACACGTTTATCATCATGGGACCCAATCACACTGGCCGGGGGAGTCCACTCAGCATCATGACGGAAGGCACCTGGCGGACGCCACTGGGTGATGTGGAGATAGACTCGGAACTGGGGAAGCAGATTTTGGCTTCGTCCAGCCATCTGAAAGAAGATTTTCTGGCGCACCAGTATGAGCACTCTATTGAGGTGCAGCTCCCGTTTCTGCAGTATTTCAGGAAGGATATCAAGATTGTACCCATCGTCATGGCTTATGCCACCGGTGACACTTATAAAGAAATCGGCAGGGAACTGGCCCAGGCCGTAGAGAAATTGGACCGGGAGGTCGTTATCATTGCCTCCAGTGATATGTCACACTATGAGCCGCAGGATTCGGCGCAGAGTAAAGATACCCAGGCGCTGGAAGCTATCGTGGCCCTGGATGAGGACCGGCTGTTGCGCCGGGTACAGGAGTTGAACATAACGATGTGTGGCTATGCGCCGGCGGCCAGTCTCATCACGGCGGCTAAGGTCCTGGGCGCCAGCGGCGCCGAAATTGTGAAATACCGGACAAGCGGCGATACTACCGGAGATTACTCCAGTGTTGTCGGCTATGCCGGAGTGATAATCCGGGAGATGTCGCCACTGGTCAAACTGGCCAGGCAAACGGTGGAGGCCTATGTCCGGGAGGGCCGGACTCCCCGGCCGGAGAAGCTGACTCCGGAGATGCGGGAGAGAGCCGGAGTCTTTGTCTCCATCCATCAGGCCGGGGAGTTGCGGGGTTGCATCGGTACCATTGAGCCGACGACGAAGAACGTAGCTGAAGAAATCATCGCCAATGCTATCAGTGCCGCTATCAGGGACCCCCGTTTTCCGCCGGTTTTGCCCGGTGAGCTCCCTGACCTCACTTATAGCGTCGACGTCCTGACCCGGCCGGAGCCGATAGAGAGCAAAGATCAGTTGGACCCGAAGAAATACGGGGCTATCGTGGAGTCTGGTTGGCGGCGGGGTCTACTCTTACCCGAACTCGAAGGGGTCGATTCCGTTGATTATCAGATTGATATCTGCTGCCGTAAAGCCGGAATTATGCCGGATGAGCCGATTAAGCTCTACCGGTTCGAGGTCAAGAGATATACATAACTTAGGTACTTAGGTCGTTGAGGAGTATCTGTGAAACGCTATCGCTGGGAAATACGTCTGGGGCTGTCTCTGCTGGCGCTATCAGTGGCAATCAGCCTAATCCAGTACCTGCTCTTCCATGATACCCAGGGCATTCTCGTCTGGACTATGTCCAGCCTGGCTTTTCTACCCATCTCCGTTCTCTTCGTGACTCTGGTGATGGATCGGCTGCTGGTCCGCCGGGAGAAACGTACCCGGCTGGGAAAATTGAACATGGTCATCAGCGCCTTTTTTAGCGAGGTTGGGACTGAGCTCTTAACTTATTTTAGCGGCTATGACCCGGCACTGGACA
>JAQTRN010000156.1 GCA_028711795.1 Dehalococcoidales bacterium
GAATATCGAGCCAGTTCATACTATACTCCTGTTTTACCGCTAATTTTCATTATAACATGTATTGTCGTTTTATTGTCAACCCCGGCAGGGGCAGAAAAATCATCGGCGCATGGTGGCCGAGTCGGGGACTAGCTCTGTGTATCTGACTTGACCCACAACCGTTCCCCGTCAGTGGTGAATTCAATGGTACCCCGTTTATCGGTCCGATATATACTTCCGGCGCCCAACCGTTTTTCAAGCAGTGTTAATAGTTCAGAGGAGGGCTGCCCGAATTTGGTATCAGTGCCTACCGATATGACGGCTAATTGAGGGTTGACTACGGCTACGAAATCAGAGGTGGTGGAGGTGTTTGAGCCATGATGGGCTATCTTAAGTATGGTGCTGGTTAGCCCGGCGCGGCGGGTGATCAGGTCAAACTCCGTCTCCCATTGAATATCGGCGGTAAGCAGGAAGCTCGCTTGGCCCCGGCTGACGCGCAAGACAACCCCATTGTTATTGACATCGGACCCGGTGCCGGCCAGAGGAGGGGACTGAGGATTGAGGACTTGAATTTTTGTTTTGCCGAAACTGATTTCTTGTCCGGCCCGGGCAATAGTCCGGGTAATATTCTTTTCCTCGAGTATCCGGAGCCATTCATCCCAGGTCGCCGAGTTGAAGGCCGGGTCGGGGTACAGCACTTGCTCGACTTGATATCGCTGCAGGACATCGATTAGCCCCGTGATGTGGTCTGCGCTCGGGTGGGTCAATACTACCAGGTCGATGCTCCTGTCCCAGAAGGCCATTTTCCGGCTTAGTTCCAGGTTCAATTGCCGTGGACTGGGCCCGCCATCAACCAGTATCTGCTGCCTTCCCTGACTGTTCAGGATAGCATCTCCCTGGCCAACGTTCAGGAAGCTGACATGCAGATACTCGTCGGGAATGGCGACCACGGCTATTAGCGCTATTAAAATTGCTGCCAGCAGCGGCACGATGAGCCATTTCCGGGTTAGTGTTGAGTTGTGGTTGTTTGTTTTGGGCATGTCTGGTGTTTCTCAATAGAAATGCTATGGTCCGCTGTATACCCTCCAGTAGCGTCTCTCCAACCAGATGAGCAGCACCAGGACCGAGTAGTAAGCCCATATCCAGTTGCCGCTGATAGTACCGACCTTAAGGAAAGATGCCGGAGCGGCAGCGAAGATATTGACCATCAGTAACATATAAGATAGACAGAGCCAGACGAACCATGCCAGGACCTGGGCGAGCGGTAGAGCTACTACCCCCAGACTGCCCGTCAAGACTCCGATGGTGATAATACCGGGTATGGTCGGTGCTGTCAGGAAAGTGGCCAAAGGTCCGACCAGCGATACTATCCCAAAGTAGTAAGCAATGAGTGGCCAGACAGCTATGGTGGCCGCTAAGCTCACCCCGAGGCTGTCAGTAATCAGATTGGCTATCGAGGTTATTTTCTCATGCTGGCTTAACCTGGCTTCGGCCGCTTTTCTGCCGAGAGATTGCAGGATAGGGAAGACGAAAATGAGCCCGACCATAGCTAGGAAGCTCATCTGGAAAGAACCATCCCATAGTACCTGGGGGTTGACGCCGGTCATAATGGCGGCGGCAAGAAAGAGGGCGGTTACGGCTGTCCGTTGTCGGCCCAGGAGTTCGGCAACCAGGAAAAGGCTGGCCATGATGGCGCCGCGAATGACCGGAAGGTGTAGACCGGTAATCAACACATAGAACCAGATAGCAGCCAGAGCTAGCCAGACATAAAGGTAGTGTCTCCTGCCGAAACACCATAGACCGATGGTGACCAATATGCCGGCGATGACACTCAGATGGAGGCCGGAGATAGCCAGCAGATGGGCGGTGCCGGTATAAGAGAAATTGGCTTTAACCGGCTCGGGAATGTTGCCTGAGATGCCCAGGATGATACCCTGGGCCAGGGACGCCTGGGGTTCGGGCAAAGTCCTGGCTAGTGTCTGAGACAGCCGGTTCCGGAACGAATAGACCCATTCTTGCAGTTTCGATCCCTGGCCGTGTGCCACGATTTCTATATCGGGGTAGCGCATCGTGGAGTAGATTCCCTGCCGGGTGAGGTAGTCCCGGTAGTCAAAGTCATCAAACCGGGGCGGCGTCTCCAGTTCCCCGCTTACTGTCAGAATATCACCATAAGAGCAGGCCGGGTATCTGGGGGCGAAAACCAGGACCGTTCCGGATACCTCTTGCCAGTCGGTGTCCAGCCTTATGTCGGTAGCTGCCAGCCGGATTTGGCTACTGGCATCGCGAATTTCCGGGTCGGAATCGACCATTCCTCTGACGGCTACAGTCCCGCGGTCATTATAGAACAGTAGGCGTTTCTCATCGGAATGCGGCTGGCTGGTTTGAAAGCGGTAGGCACCGGCCACGAGGGTAAAGAAGCAAAGACTGGTCAGAATAATTATCTTTTGGTGACGGCGGTACAATAAGAGAGGCAGCGGCACTAGACTGGCGAGGATGAAAGACAGGGGCAGGTTGAATACGGCTCCCAATAAGATGCCGGCTATCCAGGCGCTACTCAGGCAGATCAGTGCCACTTTCTCATTCCATGATGTCAGTCAGCCACGGTAACCAGGTCTTTGATCCCCTCGTAAGTGGCGAGCCCGATATTTTCGACCTTAGTCAGTTCATTGATATTTCGGAACGGGCCATTCTGCTGGCGGTAGGCGATGATGTTACGGGCAATAGTCTCGCCGATTCCGGGGAGGGCTTGCAGGAGCCATGACTCGGCACGATTAATATTGACCTGCTGTGCTTCCTCTACAACTCCAGTAGACCGGATATGAAGCGCTAGCTGGTACTGGTTGCCGATAGTGATGCCGCCGGCGGCCTGGACCAGGTTCTCGATGGTGTCACCGGCCTCAAGCGGGTAAAAGCCAGGGTTACTGACGGTGCCACCGATGTAGATCTCGGTGATTGGTGCCTCTGTCCTGACTGGAGAAATCTCTATCGCTTGACCGGGGCTAAATTGGGAGCAGGCTGTTATCGGGGTAATAAGAATAATGACCATCACCAGGACGACGGCCAGGGCCCGGTATGATGGGGTCTGGTGTGTTGTCATGGAGCGCCTCCTGTCTCAGCCAACTGAAAAACTACAGCGCGCTACGAGGATTTACCATTTCTGATCCGGTAGTGGTAATCACGGTATACTTCCGTATTCTACCCGCTGCCTGGTGCGGCTTTCTTCTGACTATACGAGCGGCTTAGAGACCCAGGTCTAGTGTGTTGATCTGCTCCACGTTCTTTTCTACAGTCTGAAAGAATTGCGCCGCGGTGACTCCGGTCAGGATACGGTGGTCGTAGGTCAGGCTCAGTCCCATCATGGTGCGAATGACGATCTGACCGTCTCGGACTACCGGTTTGGGTACCAGCCGGCCAACGCCCATGGCCGCGGCCTGAGGAGTGGGAATCAAAACGGTCACGAAATCGGTGCCATACATGCCGGCATTGGTCAGGGTGAAGGTGCCTCCCTTCAGGTCGTCCAGGCTAAACTTCTTGGCCCTGACCTTTTCGGTTATCGTGATCGCATCCCGGGCAACCTCCACCAGCGGTCTGCGGTCAACATTGCGTATCACGGGTGTGAGCAGTCCGCCATCGGGGAGAGACACCGCCATGCCGATGTTGATATCGGACAGTATCCTTATTTCTTCTCCGGCCATGGTTGAGTTGATGATGGGGTGCTGTTTCAGAGAGAAAGCCACCGCCTTCATCAACAGGTGGGTGAAGGTTATACGGACGCCGTGTTTCGCTTCCAGCCCGGCG
>JAQTRN010000157.1 GCA_028711795.1 Dehalococcoidales bacterium
AGGCTGCCGTATCGAGGTGATCGACTCGCAGACAGTGATTATGGGCCTGGGGTTGATTGTCATCGCCGCTGCCAGGGCAGCCAAGGGCAGGGCCAATCTGGATGAGCTGGTCAAGCTGGTGCGCTCGGCGATGCCTCGTTCCCACGTCGTCATGTTTTTTGATACTCTCAAGTATCTGGCCAAGGGCGGCCGGATTGGTAAAGCTCAGGGACTACTGGGCTCATTACTTTCGGTGAAACCGATCCTCACCATGCGGGATGGCGAAGTGTCTCCCTTGACCCGGGTACGTTCCCGGGTGGCCGGTATGGACTATCTATATGAGTTGGCGGCTGGCTTCCCCCGTATTGAAGGGCTGGCAGTCGAGCACGCTACCACACCCGGTGATGCTGATGCCCTGGTCGATCGTCTGGGCGCTATTTTCCCCAAAGAAAAGATTGTCAGGGCAGCCGTCAGCCCGGTAATGGGCACATATGCCGGACCCAATGTTCTTTCGGTCAGCGTTCTGGAGGGCGAAAAATAATAACGCGATGACTGTCAGGATCGTCACTGATAGCATAGCTGATCTGCCGGCTCAGGTAGTCAGGGAGCTGGGTATCACGGTTGTTCCCCTGAACGTTCGTTTTGGCACTGAGGTCTATCGTGACGGCATCGATCTGACGGTGGATCAGTTCTATGCCCGGCTACTTCAGGATAAAGTTCTGCCGGTCACTTCCGTACCATCTCCCCGGGCTTTCGTTGATGCCTATGATCACCTTGCCGAAGAAGCTAACGAGATACTGGCCATCACGGTTTCAGCCCGGCTGAGCGGGGTCCATGAGGTAGCGGTACAGAGCATTGGCCTGATGAAGCGGCGCTGTCGTGTCGAGGTCCTCGATTCCCGTTGGGCGGTCATGGCACAGGGCTTCATTGTCATGGCGGCGGCCCGGGCCGCTATGGCCGGAGCCAGTCTGGATGAAGTATTAACTGCCGCGCGGCGTAATATCGCTCGAGTAGAGTTCAGGGCCGCCTTCGATACTCTGGAGTATCTTAAGCGGGGTGGCCGTATTGGCCGGGCGCAGGCTTTGCTGGGGTCACTGCTTAACATCAATCCGATAATAGGGATGAAGGATGGGGAGGTGGTGCCCATCGCCCGGAGACGTACCCGGGTGGATGCGATCGACTACCTGTACGATTTCGCCAGGGGTTATGCTCACATTGAGGAGATGGCTATTGAGGATGCGGCCGCTCCGGAAGAGGCCGAGAAATTGGCCGAACGACTGGGCGACATATTCCCCGGGGAACGCATTTACCGTAGCCGGACCAGTCCGGCGATTGGCACCCATAGTGGACCCGGGCTCCTCGCGGTCTCGGTGATGGGGGACAAATAGCCAGCATTCTGAGCGGGCTATCAGACTTGGCGTCTGGTTGGCTGCCCGGGGTGGATGGAGTCTGTAAATGAACACCGAGTCTCTGCAAAAAATCCTCGAGTTTGAGTGTCAGCGGGGCTATGCCAATACTTCAGTGTTCGGCGGCCTGGATAAGTTCCTGCGTAAATGGGCGGCGCAGGCTGCGGGTTCATTAACTGATCCCCGGTCACTGCGGCGGTTTCAAAAACTTGGCCTGAGCAGTACCAACTACGCCGCTATGACCCCACCGGAGCGAAGAGAATGGATAGCAACGGTACTCAAGTCCCTGGCTGGAGATGTTACGGGAGAGACAAAACGAAGTGAGCCCCGGAAGCCTACGGTCACCAAATCAACACTTTCACCGCGGAAAATATCGCAGCCGGTGGTCGCTCAGTCGCTCGACTCGCCGGTTACCATTGTCAAGGGTATCAGCACGGGTCTGGCAGCCAGGTTCAGTAAACTGGGAATAAAGACAGTCCGCGACCTGCTCTATTTCTTCCCTCACCGCCATCTGGACTACAGTCAGGTGAAATCCATTTCACAGCTCAATGAGGGGAAAGAAGAGACTATTATTGCTAATGTCTGGGAGGCTAAAGAAGCCCGCCCCGGCGGTAGGCGCAGCACCGAAGCCATTGTCGGCGATGAGACTGGGAATATCAGAATTGTCTGGTTCAATAATCCTTACCTGGCCCGGAGGCTGACCACCAACAGCCGGATAGTGGTCAGTGGCCGGGTGAGACTGTTTAATGGGCGTCTGGTGTTTGAATCTCCCGAGTGGGAAATGGTAGAGGACCAGGAACTGATCCACACCGGCAGGCTGGTGCCCGTCTACCCGCTGACTCAGGGACTATACCCCCGCCAGGTTAGGAAATTGGTGAAAGAGGTTGTTGACCAGTGGGCCGGGCAGGTAGTTGATTTTCTGCCGGCCGACTTGAGGAGGCGGCGTCATCTGGTAGAGTTGCCCCGGGCCATCAACCAGGCCCATTTCCCCGAAGATGAAGCCGCCAAGGACCAGGCCAGGACCCGTCTGGCCTTCGATGAGCTTTTCCTCCTTCAGTTAGGGGCGATGAGCCGGAAGCGCCGCTGGCAGCGGAGTCAGCCGTCCATTCCATTTCGCAGCCACACCCCAATTCTGGAAAACTTCATTAAGTCCTTACCCTTTGAGCTGACGGCGGCTCAAAAGAAGGTGCTGGCTGAAATCCTGACTGATTTGCAGAAACCAGTGGCTATGTCCCGTTTATTGCAGGGCGAGGTGGGCAGCGGTAAGACGGTGGTAGCTGCGGCGGCGCTGTTACTGGCGGTCGCGAGTGACTGCCAGGGGGCCCTGATGGCCCCTACCGAGATTCTGGCAGAGCAGCATTTCCGGACTATCTCGCAACTACTGTCCCGACTGGCAACCGAAAGTGGCGAGGAGTTATGGCATCGCTACGAAGGTATATTGCCGCGTCCGCTGACGGTAGCCCTTTTGACCGGTGACGCCAGCCAGGCCAGAAAGCAGGAACTGCAGCAACGTATCGCTCGGGGGGAGATAGATATCGCCATCGGCACCCATGCGCTCATTCAGAAGGGAGTCGATTTCAAACGGCTGGGTCTAGCGGTGGTGGATGAGCAGCACCGCTTTGGCGTTACCCAGCGTTCGGCGCTGCGGCAGAAGGGATTCAATCCCCACGTGCTGGTGATGACGGCCACGCCGATCCCGAGGAGCCTGGCCCTGACTCTGTATGGCGACCTCGATTTATCGGTTATCGATGAGCTTCCGCCAGGGAGGCAGATAGTCAAGACCAGATGGCTGAAACCAGAGCAGCGGGACAGTGCCTACCTGTTCATCCACCGCCAGGTGGCCAGTCATCATCAGGCTTTTATTATCTGCCCCCTGATCGAGGAGTCGGAAGCAGTCGCTGCCCGGGCGGCTGTGGCGGAGTACCAACGGTTATCCGAGGATGTCTTCCCGGGATTGCGGTTAGGCCTGCTTCATGGGCGTATGTCCGGTGAAGAAAAAGAGGAAGCGATGCGCCGCTTCCGTCAGGGTGAGGTGGATATCCTGGTATCCACGCCGGTGGTGGAAGTGGGTATCGATGTGCCCAACGCCACTGTCATGCTGGTGGAAAGCGCGGACCGTTTTGGCCTGTCCCAGTTACACCAATTTCGGGGTCGAGTCGGGCGGGGGGCTGAGCAGAGCTATTGTATGCTGATCGCGCAAAATCCTTCCGAGATAGGCCAGGAGCGCCTGGGGCTGATAGAAAAAACTCATGATGGTTTTGCGCTGGCGGAGGCAGACCTTAAGCTACGCGGCCCGGGGGAGTTCTTCGGCACCCGGCAGAGTGGCTTGCCGGAGTTGCGTATGGCGCGGCTCTCAGACATAGCCCTGCTGGAGACAGCCCGTAGTGAAGC
>JAQTRN010000158.1 GCA_028711795.1 Dehalococcoidales bacterium
GCACTAATTGAGTCTGAAGCATCTTCTACCCCCTGTTAAGCAGTTCCACCACCCTGTCCAGAATCCGGTCGGCGACTTCTCTCTTGGTAAGCAGCGGCAGTTTTTCCTCTTCGCCCTCACGCCCGATGATAATCACTCTGTTGGTATCGACATCAAAACCACTATCAACCGCGGTGATGTCATTAGCAATGATTATGTCAAGTTGTTTCTTCTCCAGCTTTTGGCGAGCGTTGGCGACCACGTTCTCGCTTTCGGCGGCAAAGCCGACCCGCACGAAGTTGCCGGCCACCTCGGCCAGGATATCCGGCGTTCTCACCAGTTCCAGAGTCAGACCGGCACTATCCTTCTTAATCTTAGTCGGAGCGACCTCCTTCGGCCTGTAGTCGGCCACGGCGGCCGCCATAACCAGGGCATCGGCCTGAGCCGTAGCTTTGGCCACGGCCGCTTTCATCTCGGCGGCAGTCCTGACGTGGACAATCTCCATGCCTACCGGCTCGGGCAGGGAAACCGGTCCGGTGATGAGCGAGACCATGGCCCCACGGTCGCGGGCGGCCTCAGCCAAGGCGTAGCCCATTTTCCCTGAAGAGCGGTTGCTGATATGACGGACAGGGTCGATCGGCTCCTGGGTGCCGCCGGCGGTGACCACAATGCGCTTGCCTGCCAGGTCACCGTTTCTCCCCAGCACTTGCTTGACGGTGCCGATAATAGTCTCCGTCTCAGCCAGACGCCCCAGGCCGATTTTGCCCGAAGCCAGACGGCCATAGGTGGGGTCAACGATAGTGAAGCCACGCGCCCGGAGGCGGGCCAGGTTGTCCTGGGTAACGGGATTCTCCCACATATTAACGTTCATCGCCGGCGCGACCACCACCGGCGCTTTGGTGGCCAGTACGGTGCAGGTCAGCATGTCATCGGCCATTCCGGTCGCGATCTTAGCAACAATATTAGCCGTGGCCGGAGCGATGACCACAATATCAGCCGCCTCCGCTAAGGCGACGTGTTCGATACTGAACTCAGAAGCCAGCTCCCACATGGTGGTCACTACCGGCCGGCCGGTAAGACTGCGCAGCGTCAGCGGTGTAATGAACCTGGTGGCAGCTTCGGTCATGATGACCTCGACTCTGGCTCCGGCCTGCGTCAATTTGCTGGCGATATCAGCCGCCTTGTAGGCGGCGATGCCCCCGCTGATACCCAGGACAACGGTTTTATCAGTTAACATTACTATCCTCACCGGTCATGCCCGGTTCATCTCATAGATCAGTCTCAATCCTATCAGTGTCAGATCAGGGTTTGTCTCGTCAAATACCTTAGTCTCCCTGGCTATCAGTTCGGAATAACCGCCCGTGGCTACCACCTTCGCCTTCTCCCCCAGTTCCTGCTGGATGCGCCTCACCATTTCCTCGACCAGGCCGACATAGCCGAAGATAATCCCGGACTGCATGGCCGTAATGGTATTGGTGCCAATCGCCCGTTTGGGACGGACCAGTTCCACCCGGAATAACTGAGCAGCGCGGGTGAAGAGGGCCTCGGCAGCCGTGATTAATCCGGGAGCGATCGCCCCCCCGATATAATCACCCTCCTTAGAGACAACATCAAAGGTGGCCGCTGTTCCCAGATCGACGACAATTACTGTCCCTTTATAGAGATAGTGGGCAGCGGCGGCATTGACAATACGGTCAGCGCCCACCTCTCTGGGGTTGTCCATGCGGATACGGACGCCGGTCTTGATGCCGGCCATTACCACCAGAGGCGAAATATGAAAATACTGCTGAAAAAGCCGCTCGAAGGTAGGCGTCAGTGGCGGCACAACACTGCACACTGCCACCTCTTTAATATCGGAGCGGTCGATACCCTGGTACTGAAGCATATCGAGCAGTAAGACGGCTTGCTCATCAGCGGTGCGGCGCGTACCGGTAGCCATCCGCCAGGTACCGCGCAGTATTTCGCCTTCAAAAGCCCCCAGGGTGATATCCGTATTGCCAATATCAACCGCTAACAACATAGTATTCACCTGATGGTTTTATTACTGACGCCGATTGGAAGTGTAACAAATATCAGCGGCCACGGTCAACTTCGGTTGTTGCTGACCTCGATCCAGCCATGATTGTTGCTATGGTGAGGAGCAGAGGTTCTCTAGCAGCCGGTGCATCGCCTGCCAGTGGGTACCCTGCCAGTAGATACGGTGGCAACTGGGGCACTCCATGTACTGGTCCTGTGTCCGAAAGACATAAGGCGGCACCAGGTCCTTCACTGACGGCTTACTCCGGGCCAATAACGGTTTATTACACTCAAGACACAGTGCAAACGGCCGGAACTGGCAGTCCAGGCGCAGGGTACGAACGACTTGCTGGATCTGCTGTTCGGGCGCGTCACTCTGGATAAGGATGGCCCGGAGCTGGCCTCTGGTAACGACTCGCTGCCGCATAATCTGGGTATCTCTGGTCAATATCACCCTGCCTGCATCCATGGCGGCAGCAACCATAGAGGAATCATCGCTACCGTTGAAGAAAACGGTATCGTACCCCATCATCCTCAGCCATTTGACCAGCCGGCCGACGTTGCTATCGACCATAAACCTGGGGGCGTTAAGCGGATAATCCATACCGGGCACACCGTTCATCCATGTCAAATCTGAATGCGCACTTCTTCAAAGGCAGGCACACCGGTGATATCGGTCAAGGAGCAAATAGAAATTCCGAAACGGACTCTGGGGCAATTCTATCACACTTTGTCATACGGTAATCAAACTTGATATACTGAGAATATCACCATCAATAGACAGGACAATTAATGACGTTTACCCGACCTTCGTGGAATCAACGAGTATCTCTCAGCATCAAGAAAGCGCTGGGGATGAATATTTTCCTGTGCAGTAGCTGTAAGTGGGACTGGCGTGGGGCCTGCCACAATCGAGCACGCCCCAACGCTACCTGGTGTCCCGAATACTCAAAACGCGGGAAATAGCCCTTACTTCGGTCTATTTATACTCGTAGAATCCGCGCCCGGACTTGCGCCCCAACCGACCGGAGGTAACCATCTTTTTCAGGATAATCGGCGGTGCTAACTGAGGGTCCTTAAGCTCATCGTATATCGAGTTGGCGATGAAGAGGCTGGTATCCATCCCCACCAGGTCTGCCAGGGTAAGCGGCCCCATGGGATGGCCTAGACCCAACCTCACCCCGGTATCGATATCTTCCTTGGTGGCAATCCCAGACTCCAGCATTCGGAAAGCCGCCAGCATAAAAGGCATCAGCAGACGGTTGACTATAAAACCCGGCGTATCCGGGGCAACTATAATTGTTTTGCCTACGGACTGGCCGAATGCCTTACCGATTTCGAGAGTTTCATCGCTGGTATTGATCGTCCTGACGATTTCCAGCAGCTTCATCAAAGGTACCGGATTAAAGAAATGCAGCCCCAGTACCTTGTCCGGCCGGCCCGTCAGCATGCCCAGATCAGTAATGGAAAGACAAGAAGTATTGGTCGACAGAAGGGCGTGCTTGGGTACAATCTTGTCCAACTCAACAAACACCTTCTTCTTTATGTCCATGTTCTCGACGGTAGCCTCAATCACCAGATCGCAGTCAGCGAAATCTCTGGTATTGGTAGTCCCCTTGATACGGGACATTATCGCTTCTTTTTCCTGCTGGGTCATCCGTCCCTTTTCCACACTCCTGGCCAGGAAAGAGTCGATGCCGCCCAATCCCTTTTTTAGTAGAGTCTCGTTTATTTCAGAAGCCACCACCGGGTAGCCAGACTGGGCACAGACCTGGGC
>JAQTRN010000159.1 GCA_028711795.1 Dehalococcoidales bacterium
GCTACACATTATTCTGAAGGACAACCCCAAACACAACTGGGGCCACGCTGGTAAACTAGCGTCAGAATAACCCACAAACATCCACCACGGCACTGACGTCCACCGTGTCCGGGTAGTATCATGCTGTCCTCTGTATCCTGGCAGGCGAAACAGTCTGCCCCCCAGCCTTAGAATTCGGCCATTCAAGGCCCTCCTAATGAAAACGCCTACTACCTAGTACTTTATTCTTACTCCATCCGCCCTCTTTGGTGATTTACTTGTCAGGAGAAGTAGGCTTTAATTAGTTAAAGAGGTCTTACGTCCTGCGTAAGCGCCTGCCTGTGAGTTGAGGAGGTTAGTTGGATGGAAGGAACATCGGATCGGGCTACAGACCACCGTGAAGAAATGTCCCGAATTTATGAAGAATACAAACAAAAGTTTGCAGCGGCCATTGAGAAGGAGACTAAATCAGCCAGAGAAAGGGCTCGCCAGGAATCACTGAGTATCATCGCTGAAGCGCAACACCTGGCAGAGGAGACGCTGGTTGAAGCCAGAAAAAAAGCGGATCTGATCCTGGTGCAGGCCAGAACAGTTGCGGATGAGATAATCGGCGAGGCGGAGCGGTGCGCCAAAGCCGTGGGCAGTCTGAAACAGTGTGTTGTACAGGAAAGTAGCACCGTTACCAGTAAGGTGCGCAGTGAACTGGATTTGATCATTGAAGCGGCGGAAAAGTGCCAGGAGGAGATCACCGAGGCCGAGCATCAGGCATGTCACGAATTTGAGGAATCACTAAAAGCGATCAATGAGATGCGCGACCGATTAGGTCAACTAAAAGGGACCGACCAACCTGTAGCCAAAAAGGCTGGTGATCGGTCAGTCCCGCCAACTGCGAGAACTATACCGACCGCAGCACATCGAGAAACGGTGGTCGCGCCAGTAACACCGTCTGACATTAAGCATTCTAAGGAGTCCAAAGGCGAACTTTCAGTGGGTACGCTGGAGATACATATCAGCCCGCCCGGGGACTCGGCGCAATTGCAGAGAGTAGTCAACCGCCTATCCCAGACTCCAGGTCTGGAAGTGTCCCGTATTGGTGGGGCCTCTGGAGACAAGACCAGAGTCACTGTCTTTGCCCCCAAACCGCTGCCCCTGTTGAAGATTCTTAAGGAGATGGCCTCGGTGAAGCAGGCGGTCCGGTCTGCCGAGGGCATACAGGTCGTTCTCCAGGCCAGCGATGTCTGGGTGGGCTAACATAGCACAAGCGCTGGGTTGGGCCATCCAGTTCCAACAGGCTAGACTGTCTACACACTTCTGGATGGGCCATAGGCAGTAGTTATTGCCAGTCTCCATAGACCTCTCCTCTAAATAAGTGCAGACCTTAGCTAAGAGCTCATTTTTGATGGTATTGTGCTTATTTCTTTACATGACTGTCAACTGCTAATGTCTGTCTACTCTTATGGAATCTCCGCCATAATATTCTACGAGCCCGCCATTAATCAACTCCCGGAGGTGACAGCTAGGAAGCAGCTGAAGGGACAGGGTCACGGATTAATCTGTTTGACACCATCTTGGTTCGGGGAGTAATATGGTTCGTTAAGTCATCTCACAACTTAAAAAATGTCAATCGCGTTGGAAGTTGTTACGGGATTATTAGAGCTAGGCCATATTTCTGTGGGGCATAGCACAGCCCTGACCAAATCTTACAAAAACGATCATGTCAGTGCGTATGCCCTTTAGACGCGGGGTATTAGCGTAGATGCGAAAACTGATCCGTTACCTCCGGCCTTTTACCGGGTTGATTGTAGCGATATTCGTTCTGCTGTTCGCCCAGGCGATGAGCGATCTGGCGTTGCCTGCGTATATGTCCGATATCGTCAACATCGGTATACAACAGGGGGGCGTTGAGAATGCGGTCCCGCAAGCCATCCGCGCTAGCGAGTTTGGCCGGCTAGTTATCTTTATGACCGGTAGCGAAAAGGAACAGGTAATAGCCGACTATACGTTACTGGACAAACAGTCCCTGTCTGCTGCCGACTACGCGAAATACGTGACGGCCTACCCGGCGCTGGCGACGACGCCAATATATCGCTTGGACACCAATGATAGTGTACAGGTATCACAACTGAATACTATTCTGGGTAAGTATATACCGGTAGTGGCTACTATTGAGAAAAACGGGGCCGCCGCATTCGCTAACAGTCCGTTGCCAATACCGCCCAATACGGACCCGTTCACGGTAATAGCACAACTGCCTCCGGCCCAGCTTGATATAGTCCGGGATTTCATTGCGGCCCAATTGAAGTCAGTCCCGGAGAGTCTACTGAAGCAATATTCTATAGCCTACATCACCGCCGAGTATAAGACGATAGGGGTGGACGTTAGTAGTATCCAGACCGGGTATATGCTCCGGATTGGACTGTTCATGCTGCTGCTTACCCTGGCCAGCGTGGCCTGTTCGGTGACTGTGGGCTATTTATCGGCGCGCGTGGCTGCTGGACTGGGCCGCGATCTGCGGCGGCAGGTTTTTGTGAGGGTAGAAAACTTTAGCAATGCTGAGTTTGACCAGTTCTCCACTGCTTCTTTGATTACCCGGTCGACCAATGATATCACACAAATACAGATGCTGATGGTGATGCTGTTCCGGATTGTCTTCTATGCCCCGATCCTGGCTACCGGTGGCATTATCAGAGTGCTCGGCACTGATAGATCGATGCTGTGGATTATCGCCGCGGCCGTCGGCGCCATGCTGACGATGATGATCGTGATGTTCGCTATCGCCATCCCGAAATTCACCTCAATTCAGAGACTGGTTGACCGGCTGAATCAGGTAACACGAGAAATACTTACCGGCCTGATGGTGATCCGGGCGTTCAATACGCAGCAACATGAGGGAGAAAAGTTCGATACGGTCAATACGGGCCTGACAAGAACGAACCTGTTTGTCAACCGGATCATGGTATTCATGATGCCGATGATGATGCTGATAATGAACGGTGTGATGCTGCTCATTGTCTGGTTTGGCTCCCATCAGGTCGATACCGGCTCGATGCAGGTTGGTGACATGATGGCCTTCATGCAGTACGCTATGCAGATCATCTTCTCTTTCCTCATGATATCGATAATCTTCATCATGCTGCCGCGGGCCAGTGTTTCTGCCCAGAGAATAAGCGAGGTCCTGGAGACTGATCCCGCCATAAAAGACCCGCAGGTACCCCAGAGCTTCAATGGGAAACTCAAGGGAGTTGTAGAATTTCAAAACGTGTCCTTCCGTTATCCCGGTGCCGAGAAAGACGTCCTGAAACACATTTCGTTCATTACCGGGCCTGGCCAGACGACGGCGTTCATCGGCAGCACTGGCAGTGGTAAATCCACCATTGTTAATCTGATCCCGCGTTTTTACGATGCCACTGACGGTAGAATTCTGATTGACGGGGTTGATATCCGGAATGTGACGCAGCACGACCTGCGGGACAAGATCGGGTACGTGTCTCAGAAGGCAGTCCTTTTCTCCGGCACTATCGAAAGCAACATCAAGTATGCCAACGAACAAGCCACCGAGGAAGAGATGGTTAAATACATCGAGACAGCTCAAGCTCTCGATTTCATAAAGCCGGGTGAACAGGGCTATGCCACTGCCGTTTCCCAGGGAGGTACCAACCTGTCTGGAGGGCAAAAGCAGCGGTTAGCCATTGCCCGCGCTCTGGCAAAGAAACCGGAAATATATATCTTCGATGATAGCCTATCCGCACTGGACTTCAAGACTGACGCGGCTTTAAGAAAAGC
>JAQTRN010000160.1 GCA_028711795.1 Dehalococcoidales bacterium
ATGATGTAGCGGTGCTGGAGCGGAAGACAAGTTTGGGCGGTCCGGTCTGCTGTACCGGTATTATTAGCCAGGAGTGTATCGATTCTTTTGGGATTGACAATAGTATTATTGTGCGGCGGATAAACAGCGCCCGCCTGTTCTCACCAACAGGCAGCTTGCTGGCGGTATCGCGGCCACAGAACCAGGCGTGTGTCGTGGATCGTGGTGCTCTGGACGCATTATTCGCCAGGCGGGCCCAAAATAAAGGCGTACAATATTTCCTGGGTAGTAAGGTTAATGAGGTCAGGGTCGAGAGCGACCGGCTTAAGATCACCGCCGTTCAGCAGGATGGGACAGTAATGTTTGAAGCCAGAGCGGTGATTATCGCCACCGGCTTTGGCTCGAAACTACCGGTTAGACTGGGACTGGGAAATGTCAGTGATTACGTAATTGGTGTTCAAACCCAGGTGGAAGCGGTCGGGCTTGATGAGACTGAAATCTATCTGGGCAGACAGGTCGCCCCGGGCTTTTTTGCCTGGATGGTACCGACCTCGCCATCCAGAGCACTGGTGGGTCTGTTAGCGCGTCGCAACCCCGGTATCCATGTAAAAAGACTGCTGGCGTCACTATTAAGCGAAAACAGGATAGTCTCAGATGATACCGTGGTGAAATGCCGTGGTATTTCATTAAAACCATTACCACGGACTTATGGGGACCGGCTATTGGTGGTCGGTGACGCTGCTGGACAGGTCAAACCTACCACGGGGGGTGGTATCTACTACGGACTATTGTGCGCTGAAATAGCGGCCAACAGACTGAATTCGGCTCTAGAGCGAGACGAACTGACAGCGAAGGACTTGGTGGGCTATCAACGGGAATGGCGGGCGAGATTGGGGCGAGAGCTCAGGATAGGCTACTACGCCCGCAGAGTCTTTGAAGCGCTAAGCGATAGACAGATTGACCGTATATTCGATATCGCCAGGAGTAACAACATTGAAGAGATTCTGATGAACTCCCCCGGTTTGTCTTTTGACTGGCATGGGGAGATACTATTGACCTTGCTGCGCCGGAAGATATTGAGTGGGCCTCTGGCAGCCATGGCAGTGGCGCTTAATAGGGTGAGATAATTACTCATTAATGTTGAGGGAGATGCGGATGCCTGATTCTAATAAGAAATTAACTCTAAGGGAGGCTGCCTCCCGTTTCCTGGTAACGTTGCCATCGAAAGAAGCGAAGGCTAGTCAGCAGGAAGTCTACCGTTTTGTTCGCTGGTTTGGTGAGGAGCGCTTACCAGCCTCGCTCACAGCCGCGGAAGTGGGCAACTACGCGGAACAGATGGCCGTATCCGATACCGACTACCATCAGCGGCTCGGTCTGGTACAGGCTTTTCTAGTCTATGCCAAGAAAGAAGACTGGAGCGATGGTAATCTGGCGATACATCTTAAGGTCAAAAAGGTAAAGCCCAGGGTATCGCTCTCAGCCCGGAAGAATACGCCGGGGATTTCGCTAACTCAAGAAGGCTACGCCGCGGCGCAGCGGGAACTATCTGTCTTAAAGGTGAAGCGGGCCGAGGTTATTGATGAGATGCGTAAGGCGGCGGCTGATAAGGATTTTCGTGAGAACGCGCCTTTACAGGCGGCCCGCGAGCAACGTGGTCATTTAGAGGGACGGATTAAAGAACTGGAAGCGATGCTCAAACTGGCTGTTGTCATGTCGGAAAAACAGGAAATAGGTTTTAAGTCGGCGGTTGGCGATAGTCTGGTACTGCGTGACCTGACCACCGGTGATGAGCTGTGCTATACCATTGTCAGTCCTCGGGAGGTGGACCCAACTAACGGTAAGATATCCAGTATTTCACCCATTGGTAAGGCGCTTATTGGTCGGGGTGTGGGCGAAGAAGTGGAGATCACTATACCCGCGGGGACATTACGCTACCAGGTGCAGGGGATAAAACACTAGTCAGACCGTGTGTTACGTGATCTCCAGTCTGGTAGATTTGGTCGAGTCCATTAGCTTACAGAAGGTATTGACCAATTCGGGATCGAACTGCGTTCCGGCACAGCGTTTCAGTTCGTTAATGGCCTGTTGCGGTGACAGCTTCTGCCGGTAGGGACGTATGGATGTGATCGCGTCATAGGCGTCGGCAATCGCCAGAATACGCGCCTCGAGTGGGATATTCTCGCCTTTCAAAGCGCCGGGATAGCCCTTGCCATCGTAGCACTCATGGTGATGTAGAATGGCCGGCAGGCAGTTAATCAGATCGATTACATGTCTTAGAATCTCAGCACCAAGCTCAGGATGTGCCTTAACTGGGCCCCACTCCTCTTCGGATAGCGGTCCCTCTTTGTTGAGCACCGAATCGGGAATGGCTATCTTGCCGATATCGTGTAGCAGACCGGCGGCGCGAATGATGGCTATCCGCTCCGGTGGCAGATTTAGCGCTTCAGAGAGTCCGACCGCATACTGGCTGACCTTTTTGGAGTGCCCGTAGGTGTAGTGGTCCTTGGCGTCCACAGTAGCTGCCAGGGCGTAAATCATGCTCAGGGCTTTAGGTTGGGTCTCCAGTTCGGCAGCCGTCAGGGCGGTTTCCGCCCTCGCCAGGTCTGAAGATAGACATGTCCGGTTCCGCCCCGATTGTTTGGCGCGGTATAGCGCGGTATCAGCCCGGGCAATGATCTCCTCTTTGGTCACACCGTCAACCGGCCAGTTAGCGACTCCCAGGCTGGCAGTTATTGGCATCGGGTGGGAGGTGGTCTGCCCTTCTACTGTTTTACGAATGCGCTCGGCCACTTTACCGGCGTCTTCCAACTGTGTCTCAGGCAGGATGATGGCGAATTCCTCGCCCCCATAGCGGAAGGCCATATCGACACTGCGGATCGAGCTATTGATACTATTCCCTATCCTCCGGAGGGCCTCGTCGCCGGCGAGATGGCCGTAAACGTCATTGTAGTTCTTAAAGAGGTCGATATCGAGCATGATGAGGGAGAACATGGTACCGAACCGTGAGCCTCGGGCTATCTCCTGTTCCAGCCGTTCGTGGAAATGACGGTGATTGTATAGTCCGGTCAGGCCATCCGTATTCGCTCGCACTAATGCCTGAGAATATAGCTGAGCATTTTCTATGATGACACCGGCCTGACTAGCCATGCTCATCACCAGTTCCAGGTCTTCGTGTGTGTACAGGGGGCTTGATTGTTTTTTACCCAGAGCCAGAATACCAACCAGTCCGCTCCGACTCTTGATAGGGCACAGCAGGCCCAATTCAGAGTCGCTCAGTTGCTCTCTCTCTGAATTCCACAGACCTTTGAATTCGGGGGTGCTTTCGATCTGCTTCAGGTCAAGGGGGCGGCCCTCTTTCTCCAGCCAGGCTACAATTGGGTTATCATCACCTAGTCTCAGCCCGTCACCGGTTACAGGTTTCGCTTCGGGGTAAGTGAACTGGGTGACGAACTCGCCGCTATTGGGTTCACGGAACAGTAGTTTGGCCTTGTCTAAATGCAAGGACTTGATCATCGCCGGCAGCATCTGATTGGCCAGTTGTTCCAGGTTGAGTATGTTACCCATCGTTTTACTGAAGGTTAGCAGCATCTGACGGTATTCGTAGGTTCCGCGGTAGAAGAAGCGGTCGACTCTCTCCTGGATGGTATACCTCAGTGGTCGGGCCAGCAATGCCAAGAAGATGGCCAGTACGCTGGAGAGCAGGATGATACTCAGGGTGGGCTGGGACGGGAAGATACGCTGCCCGAGGAGTATCGCCACGGCGTATACGCTGCCGAGACACA
>JAQTRN010000161.1 GCA_028711795.1 Dehalococcoidales bacterium
ATGCGTCTCCGTACAGGAAACCGAAGTCCGGTACCTCAAGCCCGAGTACAGGATAGTGGGCCGCGACCCGCTGACATTAAGGTGTATTTACTGCGAACATGGGTTTGAACCCAGGTTTGTCGCCAGCACCCAGTGGCACGAGGGCAAACTGGAGAGTAAGACCTATCATAGCGCCACCAGCCACCTGACTAAGAAAATCAAGCCGGAAAACCTGATTGTTTTTGATAGCGAAAGCGAAGCCAGCGCTCATGGCTTCAAGCCCAGCCATTATGTCAAAACAAGTATTCCATTAAAGAAATAGAAATAATATAGTGAAACCCTTACTTATCCTTGATGGTCGCATCATCGACCCCGCTCAGGGGATAGATGAAATCGGGAGCCTGGTTGTTGCTGAAGGTCAGATTTCTTGGCTCGGGAAGGGAGATATCCCCTTTCCCCCGGCTGAGTGCCGTGTCCTTCATGCTCAAGGACTAATCGTCTGTCCCGGGTTCATCGACCTGCACTGCCATCTCCGGCAGCCTGGTTTTGAGGATAAGGAGACCATCGCCACCGCCACCCGGGCGGCCGCCCGCGGCGGATTCACGACCGTAGGCTGCATGCCCAACACCAAGCCACCCCTGGATAATCCGGCTACCATAGATTATGTAAAATCCACTGCTGAAAGCGATGGCGTCATCCGCGTCTTGCCCATCGGTTGTGTTACCAAAGAGAGAAAAGGCCAGGAACTAGTGGAAATGGATAAACTGGCCGCCGCCGGGGTAGTCGGTTTCAGTGATGATGGTGACCCGGTAGCGGACTCCCGCCTGATGCGCCAGGCGCTGGAGCGCAGCCGCGACCTTAATCTGCCAATCATCGACCACTGCGAGGACAAGGCGCTCAGCGAGGGTGGCCAGATGAATGAGGGGCTTGTATCCGCCGAACTGGGACTGCGTGGTATCCCGAACGCCGCCGAGGAGATAATCGTCGCCCGCGACCTGGCCCTGGCTAAACTCACCGGGGGTTGGCTACACATCGCCCACGCCAGCACCACAGGCTCCGTGGAGTTAGTCCGCCAGGCCAAAGAGAGTGGTGTCAGAGTTACGGCGGAGGTGACCCCCCACCACCTTACCCTGACCGAGGCGGAAGTCCGGCGTTACGGTACCAACGCCAAGGTCAACCCGCCATTACGAACACAGCAAGATATCGAAGCCCTGGTCCAGGGACTAAATAAAGGTGTAATTGATATCATCGCCACCGACCACGCCCCCCACACTCTGGCCGATAAGCAGTGCCAGTTCACCCGTGCCGCCTCTGGCATCAGTGGTCTGGAAACCGCCTTCGGCAGCCTGATGGGCCTGGTGCATGGGGGACTGATCAGCCTGACTACTCTCATCTCCAAAATGACAGTGGCCCCAGCCGGTATCATCGGCCAGCGGTACGGGAAACTGGGCAGCTTGGCCGCCGGCAGTGGGGCTGACGTCGCCATTCTCGACCCTGATCTGGAATGGGTAGTCGATGCTCAAACTTTTGCCTCCAAAGGCAAGAACACCCCCCTCGACGGCTCGAAACTCAAGGGCAAAGTAGTAGCTACCATATCACGGGGGGAACTGGTATACCTGGACAGAACGACCACGGTTGGTGAATAATACTTATCCAGACGGCAGCAGGGAAAGCAGTAATCTCTGCGGCAACCTTTGCGGGAATTCTTAGATATAGTAAAGGAGACAAAATAGTTGGACAGGAACACACAAATCCAGGCACTGAAACAAGCTCTGGCTGAGATTCCTCATCTGCGGACTCTCGGATACAGAAACGGCGAGTTTAAATCATGGCAGGAAAAGATACGCCGCCTGCTGGAATCCGCCTACGGTAAGGAATCCGTTGAGTACCAGCGGTTTGCCAATGCTCCCGGGACTACCTTCATTGTGCGCACGGAAACCGGCCTGGAGCAGGACTATAACTGGCGGCTCGATAGTTACGAGTCGGCCTTGAAATCGTTAGTGGATAAGTGACCCTGGCCATAGAAAAAAGAGGGACTTAACATGGTGATTTATGGGAGTCCTTTGAAATCCCCTTAGGCCCTTTTGTAAAGGGGATAAGGGAGTAATGGAACGATGGACAAGAAAGAGGCAATATCATATCTGCAAGATCGTCTCACAGAGATACCTACACTCGTAAGGCTGGCATACGATAATCAGGAATATCCTTTATGGCGCTATCAGATTGAAGATGTTTTGGAAGAAGTCTTTGGGCATGATTCCAAGGAACATAAGCGGTTTGTTGAGAGTCACTCAAAACACCGCTCAAGCTCTCTCGACGGCAGCGCGCAGCGAAGGTGGTATAGTGATGAACTAAAAATGTGCGAGATAGCTATACTTTCGATAATCAAGACATACGAGACATTGGGAATGAAGGATAAGCCAGCGGGACAGACACCACCAGACGACACAGCCAAATCGCCTATTCAGCTTTTTGATGCTTTGCGACTTCGACAAGAAGTGGTTGAGGCAAGCAGAGAACTGTTCAAAGACGGTCATTATCGAGACGCTATTTTTAGAGCCTTTGTCGAGGTCAATAACTTCGTCAAACGTAAAGCCAAGTGTCAACTCGATGGAAAATCGTTAATGGCCGCAGTCTTCAGTCTACAAAACCCTAAGATCCGGCTCAACTCATTAGAAACACAGACTGATAAAGACGAACAGGAAGGCTTCATGTACTTATTCATGGGGGCGATGCAAGGAATAAGGAATCCGAAAGCACATGAAAATATTATTCAGAATAACCCGTATATAGCTGCGAAATTAATTGGTTTTGCAAGTCTGTTAATTGAAACTATCTCTTTCTGGAAGGCTTAAGGTAATTAAGTTATGTCTAAACCATCGAAAGTCCTCATTATCGGGCCCGACGGTGTGCCATCTGAACGTTATCGACGCTATTTTTGATGAAAGGAGCTTGCATGATAAGGACAACAGCCACGGTAACATCTAATGAGAAGATCCTGGGTCCCATTAGCCGCATTGGTGCTCGCACAGTGCTGAAGAGCCACCTTATCTGGTTCAACTGTCCGGGAATAGCCAGCCAGGCCAGGCCGGGCCAGTTCGTCATGGTCTGTTGCGGAGACTGTACCTTACCCCGCCCCTTCAGTGTTCACCAGGTCAAAAATGGCAACCTCGCCCTCCTTTTCGTAGTCTGGGAGGATGGCAAAGGCACCGCATGGCTCGCTCAGCGCCAAATTGGCGATAGCGTCGGACTGCTGGGACCACTAGGTAATAGCTTTACCATAAAGCCAACCGCAAAAAATCTGCTGCTGGTCGCCGGTGGCGTCGGCGTGGCGCCACTACACTCCCTCGCCCAGGAAGCCCTAGCCGACAGCAAATCGGTAACATTGTTGCTGGGCGCACAGACAACGAATCAACTCTATCCCGAAAGCCTTCTACCCGGTCGAATAAGACTGTTTAAAGCCACTGACGATGGCAGCACCGGCCACAAAGGCCGCGTGACCGGTCTCATCCCTGAATTCGCCGATTGGGCTGACCAGGTCTTTGCCTGCGGGCCCATCGGGATGTATCGCGATATGGCGCTCAGAAAACAGCAGTTCCGGCTTGCCGGCAAGCCGGTCCAGATTTCTCTGGAAATGAGGATGGGTTGCGGCTTTGGGGTGTGCTACGGTTGCACCGTGAAGACAACAAAGGGCTTGAAACAAGCCTGTAAAGACGGGCCCGTGTTTGACCTAGATGAAATTCCTCCGGATGAGTTAA
>JAQTRN010000162.1 GCA_028711795.1 Dehalococcoidales bacterium
CCACTCGTGTCCCAGGGCGATGCCGGTCTTGTACCTCTCCCAGGCCTGCTTGTAGGGGTGCAGGTCAGAACCGCAGATCCCCGCTGCTCTAACCTTGACGACGATGCCCCGGTCACCGGCTTTGGGGCGTTCTATCTCCTCGACCTTGAGGTTTCCCGGTCCGTAGTAAATGGCTGCTTTCATTCTCACCTCCATTCTAACAGCCTAGATTGTAGCGGGTATTTCGCCGTTTGTCACTATGCTGTTTGGAAAATTTACTGTGCCGGGTTTACTATCAGTCATAAACCCTATACACACAAAGCGGAGGGCTCAAGATGGCCCAACTCGGGTCTTCCTGAGCCCTCGCTTCCAGACTTCCGTCGGTTCCTAATTGTTTGATGAGTCCTACAGGTTCCGTAATCAGTGGCTTAGTACCCTCTTCTAGCCCTGATCTCATCGATGGTGTCGTATTCTTTAACTACGTACGTTACCCAGTTCTGCTGCAAATCATCGGTGTGAGTCACATACGATAGGAGATCATTTTTGTCAGCTCCGACGGTTGATTCGTAGTAGACCGTTACCGGAACGTATACGTTGTACCCCTGGGTGGGTAGCATCTTGATTTTACGCTCCGGTGCTTGCCACTCCAGGCCGAGCATCGCCTGTCTGATCTTCTGGGCATTATCGACCGTACCTGCTTTTTGCATGGCGGCTATGTAGCAGCTCACCAGCGAATAGCCCATGACCGAAAAGGAAACAGACTCGGCTCTGTAGTTCTTTATGTGCCGCTCACCTATCTGTTGGACTAGTGCGGCATCTGCCCCCATCTCATCCAGCGCCTTCTGTGGCACTTTGCCGCCGATGATCATCCAATAACTAAAGCCTGAGCCCGCGGCAATCACCTCGTTAGCCGCCTTTCCGGCGACTCTAAACATATCATCGCTGGCGATCTCGGGTGGGCCCGCTAATTGTACGTTCCAGCCCGACTCATAGACCTGCCGTACCAGTAGAATACTGTTGCCTACTTCGCAATTAACAATTAATACATCCGGGTTTTCTTTCCGTACCTTGGCAATGATAGGTATAAAGTCCTTTGTGCCATAATCAACTAGTTCGTTGGTGACAATAATGCCGCCTTTCTTGGTGAAGGACTCCACAAAGAACTTGCGGATGTCGAGTGCATAGGAATAGTTTTCAGTGACCACGGCTGCGGTTTTCACCTTCAACTGGTCTACTAAGGTTGAGACTAAGGCCTGCATCCGCATAGCAGTCGTGCTCACGTTTCTCCACGTATACTGGATCCCTGGCCGGATGATGTCTGCGCTTGCCGCCCCGGTGATAATATGAATGCCACTTGGCTCGTTCACTGACTGGACAGCGAACATCACCGGGCTGCTGTGTGGCCCGCAGACCACTTTAACGTCGTACATGTCTCTCAAGTAGGAGATCCCGGCCACGCCTCTCTTCGGGTCGGTGCGGGCGTCATATTCAACAGGCTCAATCTCATACCTCTGGCCGCCTACCATGAAACCACCCTGTTCGTTAATGATATCAATGGCATTCATTTCCCCATCCCTGATGCCGCCGCCAAAGGGTGCATACTGGCCGGTAAAAGAGCCTAATACGCCGAAGATGACCTTCTTAACCCCCTCAGTTCCGGGGGTTGTTCCCGGAGTTGTCCCAGGAGTTGTTCCCGGGGTCTCTCCCGGTGTTTCTCCTTGAGCGCCACAGGCAGACATGAAGGGAACTGCCAGCAGGAGTAGTACCAGGAAAGTACCGATGAGTAAGGTTAATAACTTGTTACGTTTCATTTAGATTTCTCCTCTCCACCGGATTTCGAAACGGGAAATGGGTTGGTTATTCCTGCTATTATTACTCCTTTCTTCTGTTGGACTCTCCAGCCGCTGTTCGCTGATTCTACCATGAGACAAGATGTGGGGAAAAGAGCCCGGGAAGCTCGACTCAAGCGCCGCCCGGGCTCTTGCTGGCCTTCAGGGGGTTCCATTGAAAACAATACCTTCTTCCGGTACTAGTAACCTCTTACCTTCCTTAATTCAGGAAACGACGGATACTCCTTAATAACCTTTATATCCCATTCCTTAGCATACAGGTCAGTACATGTGCCCACAGAGAGTATCTCGAATTTATCCATACCAGTAGCAGACTGATGGTAGACGGCATTGCCATACCAGCCCTGGAAGCGGTGTACGGCGAGGCATTTCTGGATGCCGTTGGCGTCCTGGTACGTCAGGCCATCCACGGCATTACGGATCTTATCTGGGTCCTCAACACTGCCGCCTCGCTGCATGGCGTGAATAAAGGCGTTGACGATGTTGTAGTACTCGACCGCCCATCTCTCCTGGCCGGTGCCGTAGGTCTGGATGTAGCGGTCGGCGACGGCATAGTACCAATCGAGGTTTATCTGCATGGCATCGAGAGCATTCTGTGGGACTAATTTATTTTTGAAAGACCAGTAGTTTTTAACAGTGGCGCCGCCTATAATACCCTCGGCGGCCGGGCCGACAACACGGAACATATCCTCACTCAGCAGGTCGCCATGAGGAATGATCTGGACTTTCCAGCCGGACTCATAGATCTGCTTTACTATAAGTATACCGCTGGCCGGTCTTGGCCCGATGGAGAGGATATCGGGATCAGTCTGACGCAATCGGCTGATAATGGTGGCGAAGTCGGTAGTAGCCGGTTCGAAGATTTCATCAGCCACGATGTTGATACCTTTGCTCACATGGATCTTCTTGTACTGGTCTCGGCCGGAGATGTTGTAGGCCTCGTTCTCGGTGAGCATGGCGATCGTCTTGGGTTTTAGCACATTGGCGTAGTAGGGCCCGTTGGCCGTCGCTGACCATTCCTGGCTTCCGGTGGTGGTGTAGGTCCACTTGATGCCTTCGCGCACTACCTCGACAGCGGCGGTGGTGTTGATGAGCAGGATTTTACCGCTTTCCGAGATGTTCTGTGAGGCCAGGGCGCAGGCGCTGACCTGGGGACCGCAGACCATCTTGATGTCATAGGTGTCCTTCATCATCATCAGGCCGGCCACGGTCCGCTTGGGGTCGGTGCGGTCGTCGTACTCAATGGTCTCGATTTTGTAGCGCTGGCCGTTGACGACGAAGCCGCCGGCCGGGTCGGTATCCGGGTTGTACCTGTCCCCTGCGTTGATCATGTTAACGGCGGTATACCAGGAGTCCCTTCTGGGGGCGCCATAAGGGGCGTAGCTGCCGGTGAACGAGCCGAGGAGGCCGATCCGGATGGTCTGCACTCCGCCCGTGCCGGTACCGCCAGTCCCACTAGTGCCACCAGTACCGCCTGTCCCGCCGGTGCCACCCGTGCCGCCGGTACCGCCCGTGCCACCTGTCCCACCCGTGCCGCCGCAAGCGGACATGAACGGTACCGCCAGTAGCAATGCCGCCAGACAGATTCCAATTACAAATACCAGTAGTCTCGTTCTTCTCATCATAACCTCCTTCCTTTAGAAATACACTTCGTTAGTCAGTTGCCTTGTTATTTCAATGGATACCACCCCCTTTCGCTCTGCCGTGTCTGTTTTGATTACGATGCTCTCAACCTGTACCAGACCATCAATAAAGCCTAAGGGCTCAGGAGTGCGCCGATCGGCGTCTCCCGAGCCCTTTAGATCGGTTCGTTTGGAGAGTTGCTCTTCCATAGAACCAGCCTCAGTGTGTTCCGCTCAACTCAGAACAATATCAGAAACAATTGTTTAGTCCTTGCTTAATAGCC
>JAQTRN010000163.1 GCA_028711795.1 Dehalococcoidales bacterium
GTATTTGATGGCGGCGGTTATGCGCCAGTTGCGCCAGCAGACCGAGTATCCCCCAGATAACCATCGAAGTCAGGAAATAGACTTGCGGGATACGCGATATCCAGGGGATAGTATAATGGGCCTGCGATGAAGCCGGGTTACCCCAGATCTGGATAGTCCATCGATAAATGGCGTCACCGGCCAGCACCGCCGGAAGATTAATCAACATTATGGAATCCATCGGCCACGCCCGGACTACCCATAACCCCATGCCACCGCCAAATATAAGGCAACCAAGAACGATCACCCTTCCTGAGGGGACCCCGAGACGGCGAAGCGCTAAAGTCAGCCCCCAGATAATCAGGCCATAGATAGCAAGCAACAACAAAACAATTCCAGCCATTCGTATAGTGACATACATCAGAACATTTCCTAAACTTTCCGGGTGGATTCACATCCGCGACTTACCTGACGACCACATTCACCAGTTTCCGGGGGACGTATATTATGTTAATAATCTCCTTGTTATCCACATAGGCCTTGATCCGCTCCCGGGCCAGGGTCAACTCACGGGCTTCCGCCTCGGTAATCGACACCGGAACATTCACCCGGTCGCGCAATTTACCGTTCACCTGAATCACCAGGGTAACTTCCTCATCCTTGGCCAGTTCATCATCCCATTGCGGCCAGGTCTGGTTATGGATACTGTATGCCCGCCCGGTGCGCTGCCACAACTCCTCCGCCACGTGTGGCGCTGATGGCGCCAGGAGAAGCAATACTTTCTCGATCGCCGCTTCCCAGGCCCCGGCACTGACATTGCCTGATTCCTTGACGCGGCCCAGGTAGTTGGTAAGCTCCATAAGCGCCGCGATCATGGTATTGAAGCGAAAACGCTCCATGTCCTGGGTGACTCTCCGGATTGTTTGATGGGTCAGGCGCAACAGGTCGCGTTCCGCGGGAGTAGTGTCAGATGTTCCGCCCGACGGCGCCTTTGGCCGGTACTCCTCCAGCGCCAGACTCCATAACCGGTTGAGCCAGCGGCTCATACCGCTGATGCCACTGTCATCCCACTCTCCACCCTGTTCCCACGGTCCGACAAACATCAGGTACAGCCGGACGGCGTCCGCTCCCTCCTCGGAGACATAATCGTCCGGGGTAACCACATTACCCCGGGACTTGCTCATTTTCTGATGTTGAGCGATGATGATCCCCTGGTTAAACAGACGGAGGAATGGCTCACCGAAATCGACCAGACCAATATCACGGATAGCCTTGATGAAAAAACGAGCGTAGAACAGGTGCATCACCGCATGCTCGGCGCCGCCGGTGTAAATGTTCACCGGTAACCATTGCTTCACTTTGTCCGGGTCGAAAGCGGCTTTATCATAATGGGGACTGGCATACCGCAAGAAATACCACGAGGAGCACATGAAGGTGTCCATCGTATCCGTCTCCCGTTTGGCCGGCCCGCCGCAACGCGGACAGGTGGTATTGACAAAGCCGGCATGGTATTTCAACGGGGACTCGCCGGTAGGCTTAAATTCGGCATCTTCGGGCAAGAGCACCGGCAGGTCCGTCTCCGGTACCGGCACCACGCCGCAGTGCGGACAGTAGATAATGGGTATCGGCGCCCCCCAGTAACGCTGGCGGGAGATAAGCCAGTCGCGGAGCTTATAGCTAACAGTGTGTTTTCCCCAGCCCTTTTCCTCCAGGAAATTGGTCACCGCCTCCATTCCCCGGTCGCTGGGGAGTCCGTTAAACCGGCCGGAATCGACCATGGTACCCGGTTCGATATAGGCCGCGTCCAGTTCCCGGCCTCGCCAGTCCGGCGGAGCGATCACTACCCGGATGGGTAGGTTATACTTCTTAGCAAAGGCAAAGTCCCGGTCGTCATGGGCAGGCACCCCCATGACGGCTCCGGTGCCGTAGCTCAGCAGCACGTAATCGGCGATCCAGATGGGCACTCTCTCCTCATTGATCTGGTTGACCACATAGGCGCCGATAAAGACGCCGTCCTTTTCCTTCTCGGTAGAAGCCCGTTCGATCTCCGTCTGCTGGCGGGCGCGGGCAACATAAGCTTCGACTTCAGCCTTCTTCTCGGGCGAAGTCAGTTTAGCCACCAGCGGATGCTCCGGCGCCAGTACCATAAAGGTGACCCCGAAGAGGGTATCGGCCCGAGTCGTAAAGACCCGTATTTCCTTTTCGGAGACTCCGGGATAGTCAAGGGCAAAACTGACCTCGGTACCCGTGCTTTTGCCCACCCAGTTCCGCTGCATTATCTTGATGCGCTCCGGCCAGTCGATATCGCCATGCTCCATGAGCTCATCGGCGTATTGAGTAATACGGAAGAACCACTGCTCCAGGTCGCGGCGCGTCACCGTGGTACCACAGCGCCAGCAGCCGCCGTCTACCACCTGCTCATTGGCCAGTACCACCTGGCAATTAGGGCACCAGTTGACCGGAGCTTTAGCCCGGTACGCCAGACCCGCCTCATAGAGCTTCAGGAAGAACCACTGCGTCCACTTGTAGTATTCCGGCTGGCAGGTAATCACCTCGCGGCTCCAGTCGTAAATAGCGCCCATACTCTTCAATTGACGGCGCATATTATCGATGTTCTGCATCGTCCAGATAAAGGGATGGATACCGCGCTTGATGGCCGCATTCTCGGCCGGCAGACCAAAAGCGTCAAAACCCATGGGGAAGAGTACATTATAGCCCTGCATACGCTTGAACCGGGCATGAACATCGGACGGCGCCATGGCATACCAGTGCCCGATATGCAGGTCCCCCGAAGTGTAGGGGAACATGGTGAGAGCGTACCACTTGGGCTTCGGGCTCTCATCGTTAACCCGGTACAACCCATCCTCCGCCCACTTTTGCTGCCACTTCTTCTCGATTTCCTGGGGGCTATATCTATCCATACCTGCAATTTCTCTATCCGGGCCAAGCCACCGATTTAGAGCGCATTCCCCACACGATAGCCATCGCGAGTCGCCTCACCAACACGGCCAGCCTCAACACAATCACCGATGAGGAATACCTCCGGAGCTTTACCCTTTAACTTCTCGTAGAGCGCCGTCTGGGGCACCATACCCAGGGCCAGAATCACCTTATCGCCATCTATGTTGACCACATCCTGGCCCTTGACAATAGCGGTGACGCCCTTATCGGTAATGCTGCTAATTTTGGTGCTGGTCATGGCGGTCACGCCACTATCCTGCACCAGCTTTACCAGCGCCGGTCCGGCTGCCGTCGGTAGTTCAGACGCCAGCGCCGGCAGCATCTCCACGATAGTCACTTTCTTACCCAACTTGGCCAGGTATAGTGCCAGCTCGCAACCAACCGCCCCACCACCGGCGACAATAGGCCGTCTCCCAGGGTCGGCGTTTCCCAGAAATACATCGACGGCAGTAGTGACGATGGGCCGGTCAATACCCGGAATATCAGGACGGTAAACCGTGGAGCCAGTGGCCATTACCAGGGCATCCGGCTTGACCTCGGCTACAGTCCGGGCGGTGACTTCTTTGCCTAATTCTACCGTAACGCCGAGCTTTTTCATTTGCTCGATCAGCCAGTCTTTATAGGCCAGCAGGTCGGCTTTGAAATCCGGCACGGTGCCCTCGACCAGATGTCCACCCAACTGGCTATTCTTTTCATATAGAACAACCTTATGGCCCCGGATGGCGGCTACCCTGGCGGCCTCCATAGCGGCCGGGCCGCCACCGACGATGAG
>JAQTRN010000164.1 GCA_028711795.1 Dehalococcoidales bacterium
AACACCAGACCGGCCTATTCTTATTGAACGCTATCTGGAGAATGCCATAGAGACTGAGGCCGATGCCCTGGCCGATGGGAAAGACGTTTTCATTCCGGCCATCATAGAGCATATCGAATACGCTGGTGTTCATTCTGGTGACGCTGCTTGTGTCATCCCGCCGGTAAGCATACCTCAGAAGCACATTGATACCATAGAAGAGTACACACGGCGCATAGCCAGTGAACTTCGGGTAGTTGGTGTCATGAACGTACAGTATGCCATCTGCCAGGATGTGGTCTACGTTCTTGAAGCTAACCCGCGTGCCTCGCGCACTATCCCATTTGTCTCTAAGGTCTGCGGCATTCCAATGGCGCGTTTGGCTACACAGCTCATGGTAGGCAAGAGAATCAAGGACCTCAACCTGAAGAGGCGATCCATATCATACTTCGGGGTAAAAGAATCTGTCTTGCCTTTCAATATGTTCCCCGAGATCGACCCACTGCTCAGACCAGAAATGCAGTCGACGGGGGAAGTACTGGGCATCGCCGACTCCTTTGGCCTGGCTTTCTGGAAAGCACAGGAGTCGGTCACACCTCTGCCAACTGCGGGTACGGCGCTTATCACCGTCTCAGAAAGAGATCATCAAGAGGCAGTTGAAGTAGCGAGGCAGTTCGCCAACCTCGGGTTTAAGATAAAAGCCACGGCCGGAACACGCTCGTGTCTGGCTAGTCAGGGTGTCCCTTCAGAGCTCATACTCAAAGAGCATGAGGGGCGGCCTAACATCACGGATGCCATTAAAAACGGGGAAATCCAGATAATCGTCAACACCCCGACAGGGAAACTGGGCAAGTACGGTGATTCATATATACGTAAGGCGGCAGTAAAGTATAAGGTACCCTATATCACAACATTAGCCGCCGCCACGGCTGCTGTCAAAGGCATAGCCGCTTACCGCGAGGGCAAATCCGACGTCAAATCCCTGCAACACTATCATATGGATGTAATTGATCGAGATAACGCAGGCAAGAATTGAGAAACCTATGATTGCTGCCGGCTTGCTCACAGAGGAGCAATATGACAGCATTCAGCGGTTGTTTCTTGAACCGACCTTCCAATTTCTCGGGTCTACGATGTTTACTGCTTGGGGGAGATGGCCACTCGGCTAACCTTGCTCTTCTTAGACACTAATGTAAACAGCCAAACTCCTCTACAACCACGAGAATGACATTGGACTTTAACTAGTGGCGTTACCAGCCACAATATTTGTAATAATCTGGATCGTATTATAGCTTCTCAAGCAGGTAACATTGTAGTAGATTGCTAGTTACCCCTGCATTGCACAATATAGCGTTGTGCAATTGCGCCATTGGACAGTCTACTTTTGCCTCCCCCTGGTGCGCCTGAACATCTTATGAAATTCTTCTATCTTGTTCACCACTTCTTGAGCCAAGCCATTGCCGGGGTCAACCAGCAACGCCTGAGCCCCATATTGCTTGGCTTTCTCGAAATCAAGCGTCAATAAATAAGCGTTAGCTAGGTCGAGCCAAATGTGCACGTTTGACGGTGCCAATTCGCTCGCCCTATGAAGATACTCCAAGCCTTTGAGCTTATGACCAGCATTGAAGCAGGCCCAGCCGAGCCCACGCAGATATTCGGCATTGCCAGACTCTCTGCTGACCGATTTTTCAAACTCTTGAATAGCTTTTTCCCAGCGGCATTGTACAGAGTACACGAAACCCAGAACATAATGATAGTCGGGCTTTTCAGGGCTGTAACTGATGGCTTTTTTAATGTAGCTTTCCGCCAGGTCCAGCTGCCTCAAGGTAAGGTAAACGTCCCCAAGATAGGCGCTAGCATACTCGACGGCAACAGGATTATCTGGGTATCTGATAAACACGTACCTATATGTTTCGATGGCCTTATCGAAATTGCCCTGCTCGATGTAGGCTTTGGCCTCATTCCATATGGTGGCGATTTCTGGTTGAGTATTAGCATCCATTAAAAGTTGTCTCTGATCGGCTGGAATCGTCTTTATATAATAACACATTGTCGATAACCGTAGTGAGCTAGCCTAGAACGCGACTCATTGCACGATAACTCATCTTGTTACTGCGGGGAGTGCCTCGTCCAAACGGTTGCCGTGCTTCCCCCGGGGTGCTCTCTACACAAAATATAATACTGAGGGCAGGAGTTGTCAGTATGTGGCGAATCAAGTCAACAAAAACAGTGAGAATCACTCAACTTGGCAACGGATCGAAGAGAGACAAGAAAGAGATACTAAGCTCCGAGGACACGCAGATCAGGATAGCCATCCCAGAGCGCACACAGCCGCGCCACACTGCTTGGCAGTAAGAGACTGTCCACGAGGCATGCTCTAGTATCAGAGGAGTTAACACTCTAACCAACGCCCCCAACGACAGGCGGCTGTTCATCGACAGTCACGTTTCTTAAAAAAGGCAGGGGGCCTTGACCCCACTGGTTTTATGCTGCCATTCCCTATTCAACCTCAATGGCGACAGCCCGGATAGGGAATGATTCCAGACCACCCATCCTGGCCGGGAAAGCAAAGAACAGGAAACGCTGCTTCCGGATCTGGGACAGGTTGGCCAGGGCCTCGATCAGGGGAATACCATTGGACAGCAACAGGTCGTGGGTAGTGTAGTTCTGTAATGTCTTGGGCAGTTGGGGGTCCTCTGGCATTACGGTGTCATCAACCCCCACCAGTCTGACCTTGTTGCTCAAGAGATACTCGATGCCCTCCTTTACCAGATAACAGGCGGCATCGAGTGGGTGCGGACTGCGACCGATGAGGACGATGTCTCCCTCTTTGATTTGAGACTGCTGAAGGAGTGCCCTGCCGATGGCCGTACGGGGCGGCAGGGTCTGGCAGTCAATGAGCACCGCCGGGCCAAAGAAATGGTCAAGACTGATCTCGCTCACATCCGGGGCGGTCTTCCCCGGGTGTGCCACCGGAACAAAGTGTGATGGCGCCTCCACATGGGTGGAGATGTGGCTCTCCATATCGATGTAGTGCATCACCTCACCCGGCGGGTAGCTAAAAGGCTTTATTTCGTAGCGCCGTTTGCCGGTACCAACCGGGCCCTCTGCCTTACCTGGTGATACTTTCTTGGACAGGTCAACGATGCGTCCCTTGGTCAGATAATCCGCAACATCCTGGATATTCATGCCAATCTCCTCCGTCCGGTATTCTGTTGTTAAACAAGGTGTTGGAAGCCTACTCTATATTTTATTCAAAGCAGTAGTGAAGACAGCCATACGAAGTCTCGAAAGGCGGCAAGTCTATGATTTTAACGGGTCGTTAGATTATCTTATCTAACTCGTCCATCTCACCCGCGCTGAGCTTCCAACCGGCTGCTTTCGTGTTCTCCGCCAGTTGCTCCGTGCTCATGGCGCCGGCGATAACTGATCCCAGCCAGGGGTGTGCCAGCAGCCAGGCTATGGCAAGTTCACCCACACTGCGACCACGTTCCTTGGCAAAGATTTCGAGTTTGGCCAGTTTATCGAAGTTGGCCTCGGTGAGAATATCACGGTAAATAGGCCAGGGGTTAGCCAGACGGGCGCCAGCAGGAATCGCTTGACCGCGCTGATATTTGCCGGTGAGAAAACCGCTGGCTAAAGGGCCCCAGGGGATGACGCCGATATCATTGGCCAGGCAACAGGGTACTTGCTCCCGCTCGATGTTGCGGTCAAGCATATGGTATCTTT
>JAQTRN010000006.1 GCA_028711795.1 Dehalococcoidales bacterium
TGGCCGGGCGTATAGCCAGCGGTAATACCATTAAGGATGTAGATTTCAGTTCCGTTTATGAGGCGGTCAGTAAGGTGGCCATGGGTCAGATGAGCCTGGAAGACCTGCAGCAATTAGAGAAACTGGCGTGTCCCGGTTGTGGTAGCTGCTCGGGAATGTACACTGCCAATACGATGAACTGTCTGACCGAAGCCCTGGGAATGGGATTGAGCGGAAACGGTACTATTCCCGCAGTCGATGGTAGGCGGCGGCAACTGGCACAGGCAGCCGGACGGCAGATAATGGCACTCTTAAAAGACAACGTGCGTCCGAGAGATATCATTACCCGGGATGCAATTCATAATGCCTTCACGGTAGACATGGCGCTGGGTGGCAGCACCAACTCAGTGTTGCATCTGATGGCTATTGCTAATGAAGCCGGCATTACTTTTCCACTGCAGTCGATAAATGAGATAAGTGAACACACGCCTGATCTGTGTAAACTGAGACCAGCCGGTGATTACCACCTGGAAGACCTGGACCGCGCCGGTGGCATCGCCACCGTGATGAAAGAGTTACGGTCTTTGCTAAAAACTTCGGCCAGGACCGTGTCCGGGAAATCAATAGCTCAAATTGCTGAAGAAAGCCGCACCACGGATGGCATTGTCATCCGCCGTTTCAGCGAAGCCTATTCAGCGACTGGCGGTATCGCCATTCTCTTTGGGAACCTGGCGCCGGGAGGCGCCGTGGTGAAACAAGCCGCGGTAGCTCCGGAGATGCTGGTCCACCGGGGACCAGCCAGAGTCTTTGACTCTGAGGAAGAGGCCACCGCCGCGATTATTGGTAACCGTATCAAGTCAGGCGAAGTGATTGTGATCCGTTACGAGGGACCCAAAGGCGGCCCCGGTATGAGGGAAATGCTGGCACCCACCGCTTTCCTGAGCGGGGCCGGTATGGATAAAGAAGTAGCACTGATAACTGACGGGCGCTTTTCCGGGGCAACTCGCGGCGCCGCCATTGGTCACATATCCCCGGAAGCGGCCAGCAAAGGGCCAATCGCCGCCCTGAGAGACGGGGACATAATCAGTATTGATATCCCAAACCATAAGCTCGATACCGAGCTCAGTGATAAAGAGATCAGCAACCGGCTGGCTCAACTGAAAGCGTTTGAACCCAGAATAAAGACGGGATACCTCTGGCGCTACACTGAAAAGGTAGGACCGGCCAGCGCTGGAGCCGTGTTCAGCCAATAGAAGGGAACTGAGTTATGAAACTGACTGGTGCTCAGATCGTATGTGAGTGTCTGGTAAAAGAAGGAGTCGACGTTATATTCGGCATCCTGGGTGGGATGATCCTTCCGTTGTACGACACTCTGCCACAGTATCCTCAGTTGCGCCATATACTGGTAAGGCATGAACAATGCGCGGCTCATGCCGCCGATGGTTATGCGCGGGCAACGGGAAGAGTGGGCGTCTGCATGGCTACTTCCGGCCCCGGGGCAACCAATCTGGTGACGGGTATCGCCAATGCCTGCCTTGACTCGGTACCGATGGTGGCGATTACCGGCCAGGTTCCGAGGACCTTAATCGGGAAAGACGCCTTCCAGGAAATTGATACCACCGGCATCACCTTACCCATTACCAAGCATAACTATCTGGTGCTGGACACCAATCAACTGCCAGAGATTATGAAAGAGGCTTTTTATCTGGCTAAAAGCGGTCGGCCCGGACCGGTATTGATTGATATACCCCGGGATGTTCAAACCGAGCAGGTCGAGTTCCGCTATCCAAGCAAAATAACCCTACCGAGCTATAAACCAACACTGGAGGGGCATCCGGCACAGATCAAAAAAGCGGCCAAACTCATCAATGAGGCCCATCAACCCCTCATTCTCGCTGGCCGCGGCGTGATTATTTCTGAAGGCTACGATGAGCTCAGGGAACTGGCGGAGAAGGCCCAGGTACCGGTAGTAACCACTCTGCTGGGTATCAGCTGTTTCCCGGAATCTCACGTACTGAGCTACGGCTGGCTGGGTATGCATGGTATGGCTTACGCTAATAAAGCCGTGAATGCCGCTGACCTTATTATCGCTATTGGAATGAGATTTGACGACCGGGCTACAGGCAATGTGAATAGTTTTGCCCCTGACGCCCAGATCATTCACATAGACATCGACCCGGCTGAAATTGGCAAAAATATACGTGTCGACGTACCCATAGTGGGTGATGTCAGGACAGTTTTAAACAAACTGAATAAACAGGTCGTCCCGGGAGGACATATCGACTGGATACAACAGCTTGATGATTGGCGTAAAGAGCACCCGGCAGTGCTGATACGTGAGACTGAAGAACTCTTACCCCAATTCGTCATACGCAAGATATATGAGGTGACACAGGGCGAGGCCACTATTGTTACCGGCGTGGGCCAGCACCAGATGTGGGCAGCGCAGCACTATTGGTATGATAGACCCAACACATTTATTTCATCCGGTGGGCTGGGCACTATGGGTTTCGGACTACCGGCAGCCATCGGGGCCAAGGTAGGTTGTCCCGATAGTACGGTCTGGTGTATCGATGGCGATGGCAGTTTCCAGATGACCATGCAGGACCTGGCTACCATAGTCCAGGAGAGGTTAGCCGTGAAAATAGCTATCCTGAATAACGGTTATCTGGGAATGGTCCGGCAATGGCAAGAACTGTTCTACCAACGCCGCTATGTGGCCACTCCGTTGAGCGGTCCGGATTTTGTCAAAATCGGTGAGGCATACGGGATTCCCGCCGTGAGGGTTAAGCGCAAGGAAGAGGTAGTTCCCGCTATTGAGCAAGCAATGAATAGCGATGGTCCTTTCATAATTGATTTTATGATCGAACCGGAAGAGAATGTCTTCCCGATGGTGCCGCCAGGGGCGTCTTTAGCGGAGATTATCGAAGAACCCAGGAAAGAGGTGGTGTCATGGCCACGACGAAGCACATCCTAGCCGCCCTGGTGATGGACCGTCCGGGAGTACTTAACCGTATGGTAAGCCTTTTCCGCAGGCGTGGTTTTAACATTGATAGCATTGCTGTGGGACCCAGTGAACTGGCTAACCAGTCCCGCATGACTATCGTGGTGAATGGTAGCCCCGGTATGGTGGAACAACTCAGGAAGCAACTGGATAAAGTAGTTGACGTAGTCAAAGTATTAACCATCTCCGAGACCAGTATGGTAGCCCGGGAGCTAGCTTTGATTAAAGTAAAAGCAACATCAGCCACGCGCAGTGAGGTGATGCAGATTGTGGATATCTTCCGGGCCAATATAATTGATGTTGCCGCCGATTCGGTGACGATTGAGGTTACCGGAGACGAGGACAAAGTCAACTCGCTAATTAACCTGCTTCGCGGTTTCGGGATTAAAGAAGCGGCGCGGACCGGCTATATCGCTATGAGCCGCGGCAGCCAGGATGCGGTTCAGGCCACGGAAAAGCCGTCTGAGCCGGCCAGCCCGAGCTAACAGGCATTCCTCCGGGAACCCAGACATTTTGCGAATAACAGACTGTTACACACATAGTATCGATCACTAGCAAAATAAATAAATAATAAAAGGAGAGGGTAAAATGGCCAAAATATACTATGACAAAGATGCTGATCTGAATCTACTTAACAAGAAGGTCATTGGCATTGTCGGTTACGGCAGCCAGGGACACGCCCATGCCCAGAATCTGCGGGACAGTGGCTGTCAGGTAATTGTGGCGGAGCTGGAAGGGAGCGCCGGCTGGAAGCAGGCTAAAGAGGCCGGTTTTCGTGTATCATCAGCGTCGGAAGTAGCTAAAGAAGCCGATATCGTGGTTATGCTGGCTCCTGACCAGTACCAGAAGAGCATTTACGAGACACTCAAAGGCGGACTGGTGAGCGGCAATACCCTGATGTTCGCTCATGGTTTTAATATTCATTACGGGCAAATCGTACCGGCGGCCGATATCGATGTCTCTATGATCGCTCCTAAATGCCCGGGGCATATGCTGCGACAACTCTATACCGAAAAGAAAGGGCCACCGGCCATCATCGCCGTTCAGCAGGATGCATCTGGAAAAGCCAAGAATGTGGCCCTGGCTTATGCCAAGGGTATAGGCTGTTCCCGGGCTGGTGTTATTGAGACCACCTTCGCCGAGGAAACGGAGACCGACCTTTTTGGAGAACAGGCAGTCTTGTGCGGCGGCGTTACGGCGCTGGTCAAGGCCGGCTTTGAAACACTGGTCAACGCCGGTTATCAGCCTGAGATCGCCTATTTTGAGTGCCTCCATGAGCTGAAACTGATTGTCGATCTGATGTACCAGGGCGGCATAGGTTACATGCGCTATTCGATCAGCGATACCGCTGAGTACGGGGACTACACTCGCGGACCAAGAATCGTCGACGATATGGTCAAAGACGAAATGGAACAGATCCTGAGCGAAATCCAGGATGGTACTTTTGCTCGTGAGTGGATTCTGGAAAATCAGGCAGGCCACCCGGTGTTTAGCGCTCTCCGCCGTATGGAGAAAGAACATCCCATTGAAGCGGTAGGGGAGCAACTCCGGGCTATGATGCCGTGGCTCAAAAAGTAAGCCATAAAAGTGCCGGGTATTAGTATACCCACAATCCAGGTAATACTGTAAAATAGAGTAGAGCTTCTCTCTCGTACTGATAACTAATTTGGCCACGAGAGAATGAGGTTGCGAAGGAACTTGCTATGGACAAGGTAATTATATTTGATACGACTCTACGAGATGGAGAACAGGCTGCCGGTGGCAGACTGAACACCCAGGAGAAATTGGAGATAGCCCGGCAACTGGCGAAGCTGGGTGTCGATGTTATCGAGGCCGGTTTTCCGATTAGCTCACCAGGTGACTTCGAAGCGGTATCGCTTGTTGCCAAAGAGGTACGTGAACCCGTAATATGCGCTCTCGCCCGGGCTAAAGCTGAAGACATAGACCGGGCCTGGGAATCTGTCCAGGGTGCGGCCAACCCGAGAATACATGTCTTCCTATCTGCCTCGGATGTGCACCTGCTCTACCAATTGAAGAAGAGCCGTAAGGAAATACTGGAGACATCGCGTGACACAGTGGCCAGGGCTAAAAAGTATACCAGCGACATCGAATTCTCGCCGATGGACGCCAGCCGGACAGATCCGGAGTACCTGTATCAAATTCTAGAAGCAGTTATCGATGCTGGCGCCACGACAGTCAACATTCCAGATACTGTTGGCTATGCCATACCCGGTGAGTTTGGCAAACTCATTAAGGGAATATTCAATAAAGTACCCAATATCCACCGGGCGGTGGTCAGTGTCCATTGCCATAATGATCTTGGCTTAGCCGTGGCCAATAGTCTGGAATCGATACGGCAAGGCGCCAGGCAAATGGAGTGTACCATTAATGGCATCGGTGAGAGAGCCGGCAATGCTTCACTTGAAGAAATCGTCATGGCAATCAAGACACGCAGCGATCTGTTTGACCTGACCACTAACATTAATACCACGCAAATCTATAAGACCAGCCGTCTGGTTAGCGAGCTGACCGGATTCCCGGTGCAACCTAACAAGGCGATTGTGGGCGCTAACGCTTTCCGCCATCAGTCCGGTATTCATCAAGATGGTATCATCAAGAAGTCGATCACCTACGAGATCATGGATCCGAGGAGCATCGGTATTCCTGCCAGCAGCCTAGTACTGGGTAAACTGAGCGGGCGGCACGCTTTTAAGGAACGGCTGGCGGAGCTGGGCTACAACTTGAGTGAGGAAAATCTGAACCGCGCTTTTGCCGTGTTTAAGGAACTAGCCGACAAGAAGAAGGATGTCTCGGATAAGGATATCGAATCTCTGGTGGCGGAAGAGCAGCGGACTGTCTCTGAGACATATCACCTGGACCGTTTGCAGGTTACCTGTGGTGATAGGGGCATCCCAACGGCCGCGGTCAAGCTAGTTGGCCCGGCGGGACAGATACTAGCTGATGCCGCTTTAGGCACCGGACCGGTGGACGCCGTCTATAAAGCCATCAACCGACTGGTTGGAGTCCCCAACATGCTCACTGAGTTCACCGTAAATTCAGTCACGGAAGGTATTGACGCCATTGGCGAAGTCCTGATAAGAATAGAAAGTGATGGTATAACCTATACCGGCCGTGGGGCGGATACTGATGTCATCGTCGCCAGTGCCAAAGCCTATATGAATGCTCTTAACCGGCTCCTGGCCGCCAAGAAGACGAACGGAGCAAAGGCTCGATTAGCCGAAGGGCTTTGACAGACTCCCTTAAACCATGATTTTTCGTCCCACCGTGATTCGGGGGTAAAAATACCAATCGGACTGGAAAGACTCGGGCAGGGCTCTTCTCACCTCACAATAGACGCCTGACCTGAAGGCCTGTCCGAGCCCAGAGAAAGGAGACTCTATTGACTCTAGCGGAAAAGATACTGGCGGCACACACAAATAAGAAAAGGGTAACCCCGGGTGAGTTCATCAATGTCAAAGCCGACATGGTTCTTTCGAATGATATCACCGCTCCCATCGCCATTAAAGAGTTCCGGCGGATCGGTGTGGCCAAAGTCTTCGACCCCGCCAAAATAGTGATGGTGGCCGACCATTTTGTGCCTAATAAAGACATCGCGTCTGCTGAGCAGGTCAAGCTGATGCGCGATTTTGCCAGCGAGCAGGGGATAATCTATTTCGATGTTGGCCGGATGGGTATCGAACACGCCCTGCTACCGGAACAGGGACTGGTACTGCCCGGTGACGTGGTGGTCGGGGCCGATTCTCACACCTGTACCTATGGAGCCCTGGGAGCCTTCGCCACCGGTATGGGGTCAACTGATATCGCGGCAGCCATGGCCACTGGCGATATCTGGATGAAAGTCCCACCAACCATTAAATTCGTTTATCGCGGTAAGCTGGGGAAATGGGTCGAAGGTAAGGACTTAATCCTGTATACCATCGGTCAAATTGGAGTTGATGGCGCTCTGTATTCCGCTATGGAGTTTACCGGCGAAGCCATCAACGCGCTGCCAATGGACGGGCGTTTTACTATGTCCAATATGGCCATTGAGGCCGGCGCTAAAGCCGGTCTTTTCCATGTAGACGATAAGACATTACTTTACATAAAGTCTAGAGCGAAACGACAGCATACTATCTATGAGCTTGATGCTGATGCTGAATATGCTCAGCTTATCGAATATGATGTCTCCAGGCTTGAACCTCAAGTCTCCCTGCCACATTCGCCGGCCAATGCCCGGCCAGTAAGCCAGCTAAAGAACATGGAAATCGACCAGGCGGTCATTGGTAGCTGCACTAATGGCCGGCTGCGAGATTTGCAGGTGGCGGCCCAGGTGTTGAAGGGGAAGAAAGTGCATCCTCGAGTCCGGTGTATTATCATACCGGCCACCCAACAGGTATACCTTGACGCGCTAAGAGAAGGACTTATCGAGACATTTGTCACCGCCGGCGCCGTGGTCAGCACGCCAACCTGTGGACCCTGTCTCGGGGGTTATATGGGAATTCTCGCAGCTGGTGAACGGAGTATCTCCACTACCAACCGCAACTTTGTCGGCCGGATGGGCAGTACCAAGTCAGAAGTCTATCTCTCGAACCCAGCCGTAGCCGCCGCCAGTGCTATAACCGGTAAAATTTCCAGCCCAGAGGAGGTGAAGTCATGAAACTGGGACTGATAGTTTATTCGAATGACCCGGAGACCATGTCCAACGCCTTGCAGTTTGCCACCTACGCTTTGAAGGCCGGAGACCAGGTCAAACTGTTCTTACTCGGTAAAGGGGTCGAGGCTGAGTCGCTCGGTAAAACTGAATCATACGCCATGCAGACCTTCAAGACCAGTGAGCAGATGCGTAGTTTCGTGGAGAGCGGCGGGCAGATATTTGCCTCGGGTAAGTGCCTTGATTTCAGAGAAATTGGCCTGCCCCAGCTATGCACCCTATCGACAATGAAAGACATGTACGAAATGGTAAGAAATAGTGACAAAGTAGTCACTTTCTAATGGGATAGAACCCAGGTATTACTGATGGATATTGAGTCTTCATTACGTACGTAGAGGTCTACGACAAATACCAGCATTATCTTTTAAAACTATCCGGGAAAGGAGACCTTTCATGCTCAAAGGTAAAGTCCATAAATATGGGGCGAATGTGGATACTGATGCTATTATCCCGGCGCGCTACCTTAACGTATCGGACCCGGCAGAGTTAGCCAAGCATTGTATGGAAGACATCGATAAAGATTTTATCAACCGGGTAAAACCGGGAGATATCATCATGGCCACCACCAACTTCGGCTGTGGTTCATCCCGGGAGCATGCTCCACTGGCAATCAAAGCATCCGATATCTCCTGCGTCATAGCCAAAAGCTTTGCCCGCATCTTCTTCCGTAATGCCATTAACATTGGTTTACCATTACTGGAGTGCAGCGATGCTGTAGACCAGACCAAAGCGGGAGATATTCTGGAGATTGATTTGGTCGGTGGTAAAATAAAAAATCTGTCTAACGGTCTGACTTTTACGGCCAAGCCTTATCCTGAGTTCATGTCACAACTTATCAGTGCCGGCGGGCTTATTGAATATACCAAAGAACGTTTAGTGAAAGGAAGGGTCTAGTATATGAAATTTAACCTGGCGGTTTTACCGGGCGATGGTATCGGTCCCGAGGTCGCTGCCGAAGGAGTCAAGGTACTCCAGGCAGTGGGTAACAAATTCAAGCACACCTTCAACCTGCACTATCGGTTGATCGGCGGGGTAGCTATCGATAGTGAGGGAACAGCTCTGTCGGCAGACACTATCAAGGTATGTAAAAAGAGCGATGCCGTCCTGCTTGGCGCCGTAGGCGGACCAAAATGGGATGACCCTAAGGCTAAAGTACGGCCGGAAGATGGTCTATTGGCAATTCGCAAAGAACTGGGACTATTCGCCAACCTGCGCCCGGTCAAGGTCTTTCCAATGCTGGTTGATGCCACCAACCTCAAACCTGATGTAATTGAAGGGGTAGACCTGATCGTAGTCAGAGAACTCACCGGTGGACTCTACTTTGGACGACCCAAGAGACAGTGGGAAACATCTCGTGGTCGGCGGGCCGTGGACACTATGTCTTATTCGGAGCAGGAAATCGAACGGATCGTTCGTGTTGGGTTCGAATTAGCGCGGACTCGACGGAAGAAGTTGATCTCGGTGGACAAAGCTAATGTGCTGCAAACTTCTCGCCTGTGGCGCCAGATAGCAGTCGAGGTCTCCAAATACTATCCCGACATTGAACTGGAACACATGCTGGTCGACTCCTGCGCTATGCGACTTATCCAGAACCCGAAATACTTTGATGTTGTCGTCACGGAAAATACCTTCGGCGACATTCTTACCGATGAAGCTTCAATGCTGGCCGGTTCGATGGGAATGCTACCTTCGGCCAGTCTGGCTGGAGTACCCAAAGAGGGTGACAATATCTTCGGTATGTACGAACCAATTCATGGTAGCGCCCCCAGGCGCGCCGGTATGAATATGGCCAATCCCATCGCTACCATACTCAGCACCGCTATGCTACTGCGTTACTCTCTTGGCCTCAAAAGAGAGGCACGGACCATTGAAGACGCCGTCGACAATGTCCTGCAGCAAGGGTACCGTACCTATGATGTGATGAGTGAAGGCAAGACTAAGGTGGGGACAAAAGAGATGGGTGACCTGGTGGCCAAAGAGGTTGGAGGCTAATTTTGCCATCCATCCAGATTTATGACACAACGCTAAGGGATGGTGCCCAAAAAGAAGGCATTTCCTTCTCGGTAGTCGATAAACTGAATATCGCCCGGAAACTGGATGAATTGGGCATTCAGTTTATCGAAGGTGGCTGGCCGGGTTCGAATCCTAAAGACATCGAGTTCTTTGAAAAAGCACGGACATTGGACCTGGTTAATGCCACACTGGTGGCTTTCGGCTCCACACGGAAAGCGGAGGGCGAGGTAGAGACCGACCCCAATATCATGGCGCTGACTAATGCCGGGGTCAAAGCAGTCACTATCGTGGGGAAAAGCTCAGCGCCGCAGGCCACCCGCGTGTTGGAGACCACTCTGGAAGAAAACCTCAACATGATAGCTGACTCAGTCCGCTATCTCAAAGAGAAAGGTCTGACTGTCTTTTTTGACGCCGAGCATTTCTTTGATGGTTTCAAGGCTGACGCCAGCTATGCCTTACGTACGCTGGAGGTGGCCACCGAAGCGGGAGCCGATTGTCTGGTGCTCTGTGATACTAACGGCGGCTCCTTGCCTGACGAGATAACGCCGGCTGTTAAAGCAGCGAGGAAATTGGGCAAAGTATCCATAGGCATCCATACCCATAATGATGCGGAACTGGCGGTAGCTAATACACTGGCCGCGGTGCGGGCCGGTGTCAGCCATGTCCAGGGGACTATTAATGGCTACGGGGAACGCTGTGGTAACGCCAATCTTTGTTCCATCATTCCGACCTTACAACTCAAAATGGGCTATGATTGCCTATCCGAGGCGCAACTTGGCAAATTGACCGAAGCGTCTCACTACATCAGTGAAGCGGCTAATCTGGTCCCGGATTCTTCATTACCCTATGTCGGCGCTAGCGCCTTTGGCCATAAGGCAGGTCTCCACGTTTCCGGGCTACAACGGTGGTCAGGCAGTTACCAGCACATCGATCCGGTTAAAGTAGGCAATCAACTGAGAGTTCTGGTATCGGAACTATCAGGCCGCTCCAATATCATCTACCGGGCGAAAGAAATGGGTTTTGATTTCCCACCTGACGGCCAGGAAGCCCGCCGGTTACTGGAACAGGTTAAGTTGCTGGAGAGCCGTGGGTTCCAGTACGACCATGCCGAAGCTTCATTCGAACTGCTCCTTCGCCGGGCCAAGCCAGACTATCAACCACCATTTGAGCTGGTTGATTTCATGGTAGTGGTGGAGAAAAGGCGGCGGCCACCGACCCATGAGAACTCAGAAGGGATGCTGTCCGAAGCCATGGTCAAGGTAAGGGTCAGCGCCGAAGTGGTACACACCGTAGCCGAAGGGAACGGCCCGGTCAATGCTCTCGACCGGGCACTGCGTAAGGCGTTACTCCAATTCTACCCCAACCTCGCCCCGATCAAACTGATGGACTACAAAGTCCGGATACTAGAAGAGAGCACCGGCACCGAGTCTCAGGTCCGGGTACTGATCGAGTCCAGCGACGGCGTTGATGACTGGCGCACTGTCGGCAGTTCAACCAATATTATTGAGGCAAGCTGGCTGGCTCTGGCCGACAGTCTGGAATACTGGCTCGTCAAACATCGCCCTTAGCAGTCAGCCAGCTCTATTACTTACTGAATCTGACCTGAGGAATCAGGATCATGCAGGCGGGGTGGCGAATCACCTCTTCTTAACGATTTCAAAAACAACCCCACCGACTTTATCGGTGTCAAGATAGGCGAATCGGAACGGGGCGCCAGCGACTTCTCGACCACTGGATACTACCTTGAATCCCTTCTTGGCCATTCTGGCGACTTCTTTATCAACGTCGTCCACCATAAAACCCAGATGGTTGATACCTTCGCCGTGTTTCTCCAGGAATTCCCTCTGTACCGACTTTCCAGTAACGGGCTGGACCAACTCAAAAGAGACGGCTCCCATCTGTGCCGAAGCGACCCGGTTGGTGACATCCGGCGCTGGCTTGCCATACACTTCGCGGTATACTGGGGTACCACCCGTCGAATATACAAATGGACCTATGCCCAGCGATTCATAATATTTGACAGCTTCGTCCAGGTCCCTGACCAGTACCCCTATCTGCCAGACCTCAGCGTAAGGTGATTTTTCTTTAGCCATTATTATCTTTTTCTTCCTTTCTCCAGTAATCATTAAAAGTAGCCCGGATGGTCGCCTGAATTACATTCTTCCTTTATTCCTCCTTCTATTTTAGTGAGATAACTTGGCAACATATAAGAGCACTCATTTCTGTTGGGAATTAGTCCAGAAATCCAGGCTCAGGTATTTCCAGCCGCCATCGGCGAGGATCACGACTATGTTACCGCTGGCCATTTCACTGGCGGTCTGAATAGCCTGATAAACAGTTGCTCCCGAAGACAAGCCGGCAAAAATACCTTCCTTTGCCAGCAGGTCTCTGGCAGTTTCCTCTGCCTGCTGGCTGCTCACCACAGTCCTCTCGGTAATGAGGCTCAAGTCGACGAAGGGAGGTAGGGCATCCAGTGAGTCCAGGCGCTTCAGGCCCTGGATATTATCATTGACGGCCGGCTCAACGCCAATCACCTTGATGCGGGGATATGTCTCGCGGAGCCGTCGGGCGAGTCCCATTATAGTGCCACCGGTGCCTACGCCGGCTATCAGGACATCGATCTTATCATATGGAAAATCAGCTATTATCTCCGGACCGGTAGTCTCGTAATGGGTTAACGGATTCAGAAGACTGGTAAACTGGTCCGGCATAAAATACCGGTTACTCCGGGCCGACATCTCTTGCGCCGTCTCAATGGCAGATTTCATTCCCAGATTTCCCGGCGTCAGGACCAGATCGGCGTTGTGAATTTTCAGGAGTTGCCGCCTCTCGGGGCTGGTGTTATCCGGCATAACAATCACCACTTTATAGCCCTTGATATGTCCTAACCAAGCCAGGGCTATACCGGTGTTACCGCTGGTAGCCTCAAGAATAACCCTGTCCTTAGTCAAAGCGCCGCTCTGCTCCGCCTTTTCCAGCATATACCTGGCTATTCTGTCCTTGATACTGGCGCTACCACCTGAATTCTGGCCTTCCAGTTTGGCCAGGATTTTTACCTTTCTGTTTGGGTTGATGCGGGCCATTTCCACCAGTGGTGTATGCCCGACGGCTTCGATAATGTTTTTGAAATACATCATCTATCCTTTGACTACTCCTATCGGTCTGGCTCTGGCTATTTTCCGGGAGATACCGGCTTGGTGAATCACTTCAACTACATCAGCGACGTCTTTGTAGGCTTCGGAGGCTTCTTCCGCCAGCGAACCCACATTGGCCGCCATAACGGTAATACCTCTGGCCTCCAGTGCCTTAGCAATATCAGTCCCCCGGAGGCTCCGCTTCGCCTGGCTCCGACTTTGCAATCGTCCCGCTCCGTGGCAGGTTGAGCCAAATGTCTGCTTCATGGCTAGCTCTGTGCCCAGGGCGATAAAAGAGTAACGTCCCATATCGCCGGGGATTAAGACCGGTTGACCTATCTGCCGGTAAGGAGCCGGAATATACGGGTGGCCGGCGGGAAAAGCCCGGGTAGCGCCTTTACGATGGACACAGAGTTTAATCTTCTTACCATCTACGGTGTGTTCTTCGATCTTGGCGATATTATGGGCCACGTCGTAGACCTGCTCCAGCCCCAGATCTCGCCGGCTCTTATTGAATACTTTGACGCATGATTCCCTGACCCAGTGAGCGATGCACTGCCGGTTTGCCCAGGCATAATTAGCGGCACAGGCCATAGCAGCCAGATAGTCCTGGCCTTCCGGTGACTCTACCGGCGCGCAGGCTAACTGCCGGTCGGGAAGATTGATACCATATTTTTTTACCGCGGCGCCGAGGAGGGCAACATGATCACTGCAGATTTGATGCCCCAGGCCCCGGGACCCGGTATGAATCAGGACCAACACCTGTCCGATCTCTTCTATACCCATAACCCGGGCAGTGTCCGGCTCGTAGATAGCGTCCAAGACCTGTATCTCCAGAAAGTGATTACCAGAGCCCAGAGTCCCCAACTGGGGAATACCACGTTTCTTAGCCTTGCTGTCCACTCTATCCGGATCAGCCGTTTTAATGCAGCCGGCTTCCTCAGTGACAGTGATGTCAGCCGGTTCACCGAAGCCCTGCTCTACGGCCCAGGCACTCCCTTTCAGCATAACCCGGTTGAGTTCTTTTTCACTGACTCTAATCTTACCTTCGGACCCCAGTCCGGAAGGAACGTTAGTGAAGAAATCCGCTACCAGTTGTTTGATCCGGGGACGGACTTCCTGTTCGGTCAGATTGGTCCGCAGCAAGCGGACACCACAGTTGATGTCAAAGCCAACGCCCCCTGGCGATATCACGCCGTCCGTTATTCGGGTAGCTGCCACTCCACCGATGGGAAATCCATACCCCCAGTGGATATCGGGCATGGCGAGTGAATAGTTTACAATTCCCGGCAGGAAAGCGACGTTCACAACCTGGTCCAGCGAATGCTCTTCCCGGATGTCTTGCAGCATCGATTCGCTGGCGAAAATCAAACCGGGGACTCGCATCCCCTCTTTATACGTCCGGGGTATTTCCCAGCGGTAGTCATCTATTTTATTCAGTACTTGCTGCCAGGGGCTTGTCATATTTGCTCCCTTTGAGCACGAAAGGGAATAAATGTCAGTGAATTATAACACTTATGCACTGAAAGACAAATCCGCTCATTAGATCAACCGGCTGGTATAGTGATACTTTAGGCATCGGGCAGCCTGATATAGTATAATAGGATGTCTGTCATTGATACTGAGGCCAATAAACGTGGTGGAGGACCACATGGGTGATATTAAGAGCGCCTTCGAATTAGCCATGGAAAAGACAAGGGAATTAGGCCAGATTACCGATGAAGAACGCCTGTCCTGGAAATACATACCGGAAGGCGAAAAACTGGCTGCCAAATACTTGAAAGAAGATACTAACCTGGTCGCCGAGCTAAACCATTATGAAGAAACGGCTAGAAAATACGTGGTACGCGGGGCAACTGATATAATGGCCCGGCACATAACACTACCCAGAGACGATTTCGCCAAGAAGAATAATAAGCGGGCCATGGAAGGACTGAAAGTCCTGAAGAGCGATAAGATTGCCGTCGAAAATGTCTATAGCCAGATCCGTCGCCTTTTCAGCCACTACGTCGACCAGGGCACACAGCAGAGAAAGCAGGCTTACGAATCGTTTAAGGCTGAGTTCCAGGCTAGGTTGCAGGAGGCCATGCAGAAACAGGGTCTGTCCACCAGGGTGCGGATAGACGTCGAAAAGCAGCCACAGTTCCATGAAGAATGGCGCCGAGTGCAGAACCAACTGGAATCCCAATACCTGAAACTACTGGCTGAATACAAGCAGGGATTACTGGCCATTTCCTGATCGGGTACCAGGGGTTCTTGAGGAAAGCATGGATATCGAGGATAGAAGAATTATCGAAGCGGTGAAGCACACCGAGATACTGAGAGCGCCCAAGCAGCGCCTATCAACTTTCGGTAGCACTAGCATATACTACTACCTGGTTACCGAGCCCTCCTACGCGAGCCTGGAAAACTACGTCACGGAGACTGTTGTCCGGGAGGGTAGGGTAATCGCCGAGCGGCCCAGGATAGTGACACCCTTCTATTTGTCCCG
>JAQTRN010000165.1 GCA_028711795.1 Dehalococcoidales bacterium
CGACGCTCTTCCGATCTAAAGCGGGTGATGTCGTCCTGGAAATCGACGGCCGTTCCACCTCGGAAATGAGCCTGGCGGAAGCGGTGATACTCGTCCGCGGACCCAAGGGGACCACAGTTACCTTGCTGGTCCAGCACCAGGATGAGACTACACCCCGGGAAATTCAGGTGGTCCGGGCCGAAATTGATGTCCCCAGCGTCTATTTCGAGATGCGGGGCGATATCGCCTATATCAACATCACTCAGTTCGCGGATAAAACCAACAACGAGCTAGCGCCGCTAATAGACCGCCTGTCTCAAGAAGGCGCTACCGGTATTGTGCTCGACCTGCGCAGCAATCCCGGCGGTCTGCTGCAAAGCGTGGTCGACGTAGCCAGTCACTTCCTCAAAGAGGGGACCGTCGTCGATGTGGTGGACAACCAGGGGAGGCACTCCACTTCAACGGTCAACACCCGGGAAACGACCACCGACCTGCCCATGGTCGTCCTGGTCGATGAGTTCAGCGCCAGCGGCAGCGAGGTACTGGCCGGCGCCCTCCAGGACTATGGTCGCGCCACTATCGCCGGTAAGAAGACCTTCGGCAAGGGGAGCGTCAATATCTTGCGCCCGCTTAAGGACGGCTCGGGCATCTATATCACCACGGCCCGGTGGTTAACTCCTGACGGTCGCCCCATAGAGGGCACCGGTATCGAGCCTGACTTCCCGCTGGAGATCGAAGGTGAAGAAGCCATCCAGTGGGCTATCGACCGCCTCAAAAGCGCCAGTACCGGCACCGGAGTATAAGACTGAGTGGACAGAGAGCAGTTCCAGGAACTGGTAGCCAGGGCCGTTGACAGCCTGCCGGACGAGTTTCGTACCCGGCTGGAAAATGTGGCCGTCGTCGTTGAGGACTGGCCATCACGGTCCCAGATGGCCAGCGCCAGACTCAGGAAAGGCCAGACTCTACTTGGTCTCTATGAGGGTATCCCCCTCACCCGGCGAGGCCACTACTACGGTATGGTAGCGCCGGACAAAATCACTATCTTCCAGAAAGCAATCGAGGCCAAATGCCGGGATGAGGGCGAGATTGTCACCGAAATCCAGAAGGTAGTCAAACACGAGATCGCCCATCACTTCGGCATTGCGGACGCCAGGCTCAAGCAACTCGAGCGGGGTGGGGACTGATCCCCGCAGCCGGCAGTAGCTGCTTGACCATATAAACTCCGCGGGAGCCATAACCGGAATCGCGATAGTACTCCTTGACGCCGGTGCCACTCAGCACCATTATCTCCGGTGCGCCAAACTCCAGGACGGCAATCCGTTCCGCTTCAGCGAGCAATGCCTTACCCAAACCTTTATGCTGGACGGCGCCGGGATCACGCTGGCTGAGGGAGACCTCGGGGCCATAGACGTGCAATTCCCGGACCAGAGCTTGCTTACCGGCAGCGCCACTAGAAGCCGGTTGAATTCTGAGTCGCAACAGACCAAACAGCGTCCCGTTCTCGTCCTCGGAGGCAAGGAATACCTCATTCCCACCGGAAGCCTCGTAATCAAGACGGGTTATCCGGGGTAGTCCGACCTTCCCGCCATTCCGCAAACGGTGCCCGTATTCGCGACAGCGGGTACACTGGCATTCCATACCCTGTTGCCGCATCCGCTGCTGTACCGCCTCACGGAGTGAATTCTTGAGGCCACCCACCACGAATTTCGCCGGAATATCACGCAGCACCCGCGATATCCGGACATACCGGGGCACCAGGGATTTTATCTGACAAACCAGGTTTATCATGGTGTCATCATCGTATGGCCGGTAACGCCCGTCCTGACACCACTTTTCCAGCTCCGTCCCCTCCACCACCATAGTCGGGTACAGTTTCAGCCCATCCGGACGGAAGCGGGCATCGGCGAAAAGAGTAGCGGATAACGCCCGGTCCTTCTCCGGGGTCGAGCCGGGTAGACCCGGCATCCAGTGATAATAGACCTTAAGGCCGCGCTCCTTCAGCCGCGCGGTAGCTTGCGCCACGTCCGCCACCGTGTGACCTCTACGTATCAGGCGGTAGATTTCGTCATCCAGGGTCTGCACGCCGAGTTCCACCCGGGTGGTCCCCATCTCCAGCATCCAGTCCACTTCCGCCGCCCCACACCAGTCAGGCCGGGTCTCCAGGCACAACCCGGTACAGCGGTGTCCGGCGGTTTCGTTCAACCGCTTCGCCTCTTCCAGGGTAGCGGACTCTTCGCCATTCAGGGCAGCAAAGCAATCTTTAATGAACTGGTATTGATAGTCCCGGGGATAAGCCAGGAAAGTGCCGCCCATCACTATCAGTTCGATTTTGTCGGTGGGGTGTCCCATCTCCGATAGTGTTCGGAGCCGGATTTCAACCTGCTGTCTGGCGTCATAGCCGCATTTCTTCGCCCGCAGAACAGCCGGAGATTCCGGAGTATAGCTCCGCGGTGCCGTCGCGTAGGTGGGACAATAGACGCATTGCCCGGGGCAGCCCCGCGGTTCGGTCATAACGGCTACCGGTGTGACTCCGGATATTGTTCTGGTAATCTTTCTCATATATACTCGTTAATTAGGCAAGGAAATTGTACCAGATTTCGCTAAAGGATAGAAATCACGAAGTGAGCCGTAAGACGATAGGAAGTCAGCGGACCGAAGCGACCAGAGAGGTATTCGACCGGATAGCTCCGGGCTGGTATAACTTCCGGCACTGGTCGATCTTCCGCAGTGAACTGGAAGAGCTGGCCCAACGGTGGCAGCGGGGTAAACTGCTTAACCTGGGCTGCGCCCATGGCCCCGATTTCCTGCCCTTCCGGCAGACCTTCGAATTACACGGCGTCGATTTCTCTTTCCCGATGCTACAGTTTGCCCAGAAATACTCGCGGAAGTTTGACTTCGCGGTTGATCTGGTGCAGGCAGATATCAGCCACCTGCCCTACGCCACCAGCACTTTTGATTGGGCCATATCAGTCGCTACCATACATCACCTCAAAGGCGAAGGTAGCCAGCGGGCCGCCCTGGAGGAACTAAGACGAGTACTCAAGCCCGGCGGAGAGGCCTTCGTTACTGTTTGGAACCGCTGTCAGCCAGGATTCTGGTTCCGTGGCAAGGAAGTGACAGTACCCTGGCGGGCCAGGGACCACACCTGGCACCGCTACTATTATCTTTTCACCTACGCTGAACTGGAGAAAATGGTCAAACAGGCCGGCCTGCACGTGCTACGCTCCTTCCCTGAGGGCTCTTACCACTGCCCGATAAAATCTTTCTCCCGAAATATTTGCCTTCTCGTCAGCAATTAGGTGGCCAACCAGTCACAGTTCTGCCAAAAAATTCTGACCTTTGAAATTTCTTCTTAACACTTACTCATGACGCACTAGAAAACCAGAGCTTATGTCAGTATTTACGGATACTTATATTACTTTGGTGGCGCTGTTTTCTCACCATGATAGCCCAGTTGCCTTGACATTCGCTAGCAGGTATAGGATACTAAAGATGTTCCAGGTAACCAAAGCAGTGGTGATGAACTGCAAGACCAGCGACCAAGTAAGTCACTCCGAAGGGGGTCTGCGGTAACCGAGTAGGCTCGTCTGAAAGGAAACCAAAGTAAACCTGGTAGGTTCTACCGAAAGGAAGCTGCGGAGCGGGTTGTCCGGAGTGCATAGGCTACCTGGGACGTTCTTTTTACCGCACAATTTTAGCTTC
>JAQTRN010000166.1 GCA_028711795.1 Dehalococcoidales bacterium
AAATACCCGCTACAATCTAGGCTGTTAGAATGGAGGTGAGAATGAAAGCAGCCATTTACTACGGACCGGGAAACCTCAAGGTCGAGGAGATAGAACGTCCCAAAGCCGGTGACCGGGGCATCGTCGTCAAGGTTAGAGCAGCGGGGATCTGCGGTTCTGACCTGCACCCCTACAAGCAGGCCTGGGAGAGGTACAAGACCGGCATCGCCCTGGGACACGAGTGGGCCGGGGATGTGGTTGAAGTCGGACCGAAAGTAACCGATGTCAAAGTTGGCGATAGGGTCTGGGCCACCGCCCTGCTACCCGATTTCACCTGCGATGCCTGCAAGAGACAGGCCTATTTTCAGTGCCCCAATATAAAAGTCGGCGGGCTTGAATTCCACGGAGGCTTTGCCGAATACGTCTGGGCACCGGTCATCATACCTAACCTGAACCTCTTCAAGCTTCCCGCCAGTATGAGCTATCAGGATGGCGCCCTCATCGAACCGGTGGCCGTTGGTACCGGCCTGGTAAAAAAAGCGGAGCCACAGGCCAGCGACGTGGTCGCCATCCTCGGCGCCGGTATCATTGGCCTGGGGGCCCTGGCTAGGTTCAGAGACGTAGGTATCTCCAGAATCATAGTCAGTGATGTCTCCGAAAAGCGCCTCAGAGTAGCCAGAGAACTGGGAGCCGACATACTCGTTAATCCCACCAAAGAAGACATCATTAAGCGCGTTATGAAGGAGACTAATAACCGGGGCGCTGATATCGTAGTCGAAGCCGCCGGCAGACCGGTTACTTTCCTACAATCGATTGATATGGTACGGCCTGACGGTAAGATTATGGTGGTCGCTACCTATGAAGAGTCCTTTATGTTCAATCCCTCACTGGCCAGGCCAGGTATGCCCATGACCAGCCTCGTCAGGAAAGCCGTCAGAATGTTCGGGTGCTACGCCGGAGACATGCCAAGTTCATTCGAACTGCTTAAGGCCGGCAAGATTAAGGCCAGCCAGGTAATCTCTCACACTTTCCCGCTAAATAAGATCAAAGAAGCCTTTGAGACCCAGATGAACTCCCAGGAATCAGTCAAGGTAATGATAGAGCCATAACCAATAATATCAACTAAAGTATGAGGAGTGAAGAGACTGTGGAAATCACCAGGGAAAAACACTTGGAGTTGTACCGGAACCTCTTAACGGCCCGGCGGATGGATGAAAAACTGACCGCCGAATTCTTGAGAGAACCCTTCGGGCCGTATATTCACCGGGGGTGGGGGCAAGAGGCCATGCCCGTGGCCGCTTTCATGGCCCTCAGAAAAGACGACTACGTCAAGTGCCACATGAGGTTTGGCTTTTGCCAGTTTGCCAAGGGCGTCTCACTGAATGTCACTGTTGCCGGCGAGATGATGAAAAGGATAAGCCCCACGCTGGCCTTCGAGGTCAGGGACTTCAACCTGGAATATGGACTGCTGGGTAAGAATGGCGTCCTGGCCGAGGACCTGCCTCTCTATGCCGGCGCTGCCCTATCCGCTCAAATTCGGAAGACAGACCAGGTAGCTCTCGTTATCTTCGGGGATGGCAGTTCCAATCGCGGGGTCGTCCACGAAACAATGGACATAGCCGCCGTCTGGAAACTACCAATCATATTTGTTTGCCTTAATAATCAGTACGCTATGTCAACCCCGCAAAGACAGACCTTTGCGGTCAAAAAACTATCGGATAGAGCCCTGGGATATGGTATGCCCGGCTATGAGGTGGATGGCAATGACATGGTCGCCTGCTACGAGGCCGCTACTAAAGCCGTCCAGGCTGCCCGCCAGGGCAAAGGCCCCAGCTTCATCGTCGCCAATACCTACCGTATTTACGGCCACCTGGAAGGCGACCCCCAGACCTACCGCCCTAAGGGCGAGGTAGAGGAATGGCGGAAGTTGGAACCGGTAGCCAGGTATAAGAAGACCCTTATGGAGAACGGAATATTGACCGAGCAAGCTTCCAAAAAATTCGAGGACAACATAGAAGCCGAACTCAATAAGGCTTTTGACTACTCCCGATCACTGCCCTTCCCCAGTGTGGAAGAACTAGTGGCACAGACCCTGGACTAACCGACAGAAGGATCTTTTTAGAAAGCAGGAGGATATCGAGAGATGAAAGAAAAAATAGAAGATGCCGGCGCTCTGTTACGGGGCACCGTTAAGAAAGTAGAGAAAGGGCATGCTACCTTCAGGGATGCCATCAACCAGGCTTTCCGGGAAGAGATGCGGCGCGACCCCACCGTAATCATCTGGGGAGAGGATGTCCAGTCAAGAGCTATGCCTAATCCCACCACCGGCCTGTTCGACGAGTTCGGTGGGGATAGAGTCCGCAACACCCCGATAGTAGAAGCTGCCATCGTCGGTATGACTGTGGGCGCCGCCCTGACCGGACTCAGACCAGTAGGCGAGATAGGATTTGGCCCACTGCTCAGTATAGCCTTCAACGAAGTATTCTTCATGATGGGTTCCTGGAGACAGAGGCATGGCGGCCACTTCCCAATGCCCATCGTGGTACGCACGCCGCTGGCCATGCCCGGAGCCGGAGTCGACCATGCCGCTTCCATAGAAGCATGCTTCATCCATGCGTCCGGACTGCGGGTAGTAGCGCCATCAACCCCGTACGATGCCAAGGGCCTGATGAAATCGGCCATCCGGGGCGAAGACGCCGTGCTGTACCTCGACCATTATGGCCTTTACAACACCACCGGCCCGGTGCCCGAAGGAGATTTCGTGGTCCCCATCGGGAAAGCCGATGTGAAGCGACCGGGGAAAGATGTCACCATTGTCAGCTACTCCATCATGATGCCTAAAGTGATGGCGGCCGCCGAGCAACTGAGCAAGGAGGGCATCAACGCCGAGGTTGTCGACCTACGCAGCCTGGTTCCCATGGATGAAGAGACGATTTTGAATTCGGTAAAGAAGACAGGTCGCCTCGTCATTGCTCATGAAGCCATGAAGAGGGGCGGCGTTGGCGGCGAAGTGGCGGCTAGAGTCGCCGAAAAAGGGTTCAAATACCTGAAGGCGCCTATCCTGAGAATCGGCGCCAAGAGCATACCGTTACCGCGCATCACCGCCAGCTTGGAGGCAGCCATCATACCCCAGGTAGCCGATGTCGTCGCCGGCGTAAAATCCATAATGTAGGAATTGAGGACCGCACTGTATCTCTGACTTAACGACTAATAAAAAGGAGTAAGTTATGGAGTTCAAGGAACTGGAGAACCTTATCAAAAGTCGACGCTCCATCCGTCGCTGGCAGGACAAGAAAGTCCCCGAGAAATTGCTGTTGCAGGCCATCGAGCTGGCCACATGGGCGCCCAGTGGCGGCAACCAGCAAAACTGGCGCTTTTACGTCATCCTGAACCCGAATACTATTGGTAAGATCGCCGATGCCGTTCAGACCAGCGTTAACCAGATGGCCAAATGGCCCGAAATAGAACAGTTTGGCGCTATCGCCAAGGACTACGGGAAGTTTATCGCCTTCTTCCGCAATGCCCCGGCGGCGATTGCGGTAGCGGCCAGCCGGTATCAGTCTTTAGCCGACCAGATACTGGCCGTCCGGGAAAAGTCAGACCCGAAAGCGGCTGAAATGCGCCAGGCGCGCAACATCGCTAACAGCCGCATCCAATCAGTATCGGCGGCTTTCAC
>JAQTRN010000167.1 GCA_028711795.1 Dehalococcoidales bacterium
GGCCGGTGTCTGCACGCCCCGGTGGCGGGTAGTAGCCGATAAGCAGCAATTGAGAGAAACCAGGTGGGATGATTTTCCCCTGCCCGCATTCCTGAAGCCAGCCCACGAGGGTTCCAGCAAGGGCATCCGCTCTGGCTCCAGAGTCGAGAGCGCCGAGCAACTGGTGGCAACGGCTCGAACCATGCTAGAGTCCTATGAGCAACCAATCATGGTGGAAGAATTTATCGCCGGAGACGAAATCACGGTGGGCGTGACCGGCAACTCGCCGTCCCGGATACTGGGAATAATGCGTGTTCTCCCCAAAATTAAATCGGAATACTTCGTTTATTCCCTGGAAGTGAAACGTGACTGGCAGCGCCTGGTGCAGTATGAATGCCCGGCCCAATTGGAAACAGCTATTCTGGAAAGAATCACCGAAGCCAGCCTGAAGTCATTTACGGCTCTGGGTTGTCGCGATGTCGCCCGGGTTGACTTCAGAATCGGTCGGGAAGGAACGCCGTATTTCATGGAGATTAACCCTCTTCCCGGGCTGAACCCGAATTACAGTGATCTGTGTATCATGGCCGGTAAGATGGGTTGGACCTATCGATCGTTGATTGCCACTATACTTAAGGCCGCCAGAGACAGGTACCCACAATGCGTCTCAGAATAGCCATCATTTATAATGAGCCCGACCCCAGCCGCTATACAACGATGCGGGAAGAGAAGGCCGTGCTTGGCGTTCTCGACGAGGTCGCGGCTGTATTTCAGGCCCTCACCGAGCTGGGCTACCCGGTAGAACGAATACCGCTGGCGCCGCCGCTGGAACAGGTCAGAGAGAAAGTCAAAAGCCTGACAGTAGACCTAGTTTTTAATCTCTTTGAGGGTTTCGATGGCCGTCCGGAAACAGAAGCGATAGTAGCCGGTATGCTGGAAGAACTGGGACTGGTCCATACTGGCTGTCCCAGCAAGACACTGGCACTGGCACTGGATAAAGGCAAAGCTAAAACGCTGTTGGAAGCTGCCGGTATTGCTACCCCACGTTTTCAGACACTGACTCCGGAAACCCTGTATCAATTCCATTTGAAGTACCCCTGTATTATTAAACCCCGTACCGAGGACGCCAGCCATGGGATATCAGAGGAGAGCGTCGTCAATGACGCCGCCGGGCTGGCCAGACAGGTCGCCCGGGTAAGCGAGCTTTTCGGCGAGAGTGCCCTGGTAGAAGAATTCGCCACCGGCCGGGAATTCAATGTCACCGTCTTAGGTAACCGGAACCCGGAGGTGCTGCCCAGCTCGGAGATAGTATATACTCTGCCGCCGGCCATGCCCCGGGTCCTTACTTTCGCCGCTAAATGGGAGCCGGACACGGTCTACTTCCAGGGTACCCAGGCTGTCTGTCCGGCGGAGATAAACGAAGCACTGAAACAGCAGATCGCGGAGAATGCCCTCGCCGCATTCCGGCTGCTGGGTTGCCGCGGCTACGCCCGCGTAGATATGCGGCTCGACGCCGAGGGGAATCTGAAAGTGATCGAGGTGAACCCGAACCCGGACCTGTCCCCGGAGTATGGGGCCGCCCGTCAGGCACAAGCGGCCGGCATAAGCTACAGTCAGCTCATAGACCGGATTGTATCGCTCGCTCTGGAAAACACTAAGGTGACAGAGCCGGGAATCAGGGTGATAAACAAGCCGGATAAACCGACGATAATGCAGATACTGCGCCAGACTCCGGAATTTGAACCAGCCGAGGTTGACGTGGCCGAGGAGTTGATTGATTGTTACCTTGAGGACCCGGTTGGGTCCGACTACTTTATCTACGTAGCCGAGGTCAAGAAATCTATCGCCGGCTATATCTGTTATGGCCCCACTCCGCTGACCCGGGGCACCTGGGATATCTATTGGATGGTAACCGCACCCCGTAAGAAGGGACAGGGTATCGGCAGCCACCTGCTGGCTTTTGCCGAGAATAGGATCAGGGAAACCGGGGGTAGGCTGGTCTTCATCGAGACCTCTTCCAAGCCGGAATACGAAAGCACCCGGCGTTTCCACTACTCACAGGGCTACGAACTGGTCTGTCAGGTTCCCGATTTCTATGCTCCCGGGGACGACAAGCTGCTTCTCCGGAAACGTTTGAACTAGTTTCGCTCGAAACGCAGCTTCCCCAGATGGCATCTCGCCACAAACTTTATCCTCTTGTTCCTTACTGGCGCACTACGGCTCTGACTGTCGGATATTTACGGAGAATACAACGAAGTATTGACAGTGCTATGGCTCTTTGTTAGAATGCACATCTGGGCTTATCACGGGTCAGCTTTAGTATAACGTTTGCGGGAGCAGGCTGCTTCATGGCTGAATCACCAGTATTTTCCCTGGTCCGCTTTACGGGACCACAAACAATACTGGAGGTGTCTCCCAAAATCGCAGATTTAACTCTTGTCCGGAAATCAGGCTGTTCTACTTCAGGTGAGTGAGTGGAGCAGCCTGTTTTGTTTTTAGAGGCATCACTGGCCGGATGGTAAGAAAAAAGGAGGTATGTTATGGCTGTTACCTATGAAAAGGAAGGCAAGATTGCTATCTTTACCCTGAATCGTCCCGAGGCGCTGAATAGTGTGAATGTGCAGACGTTACGGGAATTGTCGGAGCGGATGGTAGAGTTCCGGGACGACCCCGACCTGTGGGTGGGTATTGTCACCGGAGCCGGAGAGAAGGCTTTCTGCGCCGGCGCTGATATCAAAGATATGTTGTCCTTTATGAAGGCGAACCGCGAGCGTCCCTGGGCGGTGCCACCGAGCATCATGCGCGGGCTGGACATGTGGAAGCCGCTGATTGCGGCGGTGAACGGTGTGGCCTTTGGTGGTGGTCTGGAGATCATGCTGGCCTGTGATATCCGGATAGTGGTGGAAGGCAGCCGGTTCGGGACGCCGGAGGTAGGGTTAGGGCTGATACCGGGCTGGGGTGGCACACAACGGTTGCCGCGGATGGTGCCGTGGTGTAAGGCGGCGGAGCTATTGCTGATGGGGCGACCGGTGGATGCGGCGGAAGCATACCGGATCGGACTGGTGAACAAGGTAGTACCGCGGGAGCAGTTGCTGGCGACGGCGAAGGAGTGGGCGGAGGCGATCTGCAAGGCGGGGCCGCTGGCGGTGCGGGCGGCGAAAGAGGCGATGGTGCGGGGGAGTGACATGAGTCTGGATGATGGGTTGCGGTTAGAGAACGCTTTAGAGTCTTACTGTTTAGGGACGGAAGACTTTAGTGAGGGGACGGGGGCGTTTGTGGAGAAGCGGAAACCGGAGTACGAAGGCAAGTAACGAATAAAGGATAGGAAGGTAGAGATGATATGGAAATCAAGAAAGTAGGCGTCATTGGCTGTGGGACCATGGGCGCCGGCATCGTACAGGTCTGTGCCCAGTCCGGTTACCCGGTAATCACTGCGGAAATCAATAATGAAGTGCTGCGTAAGAGGCTGGCCTATATCGATTCTTTCCTGGCTAAGGGTGTGGAAAGGGGTAAAGTGACCCCGCAGGAAAAACAGACCACTATGTCCCATATCAAAGGCACTATCGATGCCAAGGATTTCGCGGATTGTGACCTGGTGATTGAGGCCGTGACCGAGAACATGGACCTGAAGAA
>JAQTRN010000168.1 GCA_028711795.1 Dehalococcoidales bacterium
TGGCTGACTTTAGCCTCCGGCCCCTCCAGGACCAGTACCACCGTCCCCTCCGAACCACCGATACCCCCGGAGGCAACATGAATAGCCGTGACGCCGGCCAGGACAGCGAATGCCTGCACCTCGGTAATTATCTGGCCATTTACCAGGGGAATCAAAGCGCAGGGAAGGCCGGTGCTATACCGGAACCGGAGGACGCTGCATTTCCGGCTGGCCTCAGCCACCGACGGTATCAATTTCTCCAGTCCTGCCGGTACAATGAGATGCGCCCCCCGGGACATAAGCGTAGGCAATGCCCAACCGATGGTCCCCGCCTCGGTGCCGGCCGCCAGCACTCCCGCCTCTCCAGAGCTATCTACGGCATTGGCGCCCTTAATAAAGACATCGTCACCGCCAAACTCCTTGATCGCGTCCTGGGGCTGCGTAGCGCTGTCCACCTTGCCCTGTCGCAAAATAAAATCATTCCCGATGGTCCGTTCCGCGGCCCGTTTCGTGGTCACCCGCAGTTCGCCTTCGGCGATGATGCCGCGGCAATACTCATCGGCCCTGGAGCCGATCGAGATACTCATAATCTCTTCGGCCACGAAACTATTAGTCGTACCCCGGCCAATGATGACCATGCCCTTAGACAGAGCTTTCTTGACTTCCGGGAGCCGGGCTACGGCTTTGGCAATCAGGCGTTTCGACTCCGCGGGGGTGAGGCTAACCTGGGCCGATACCTGGTTATTCGTTTCACTATTTGATACCTGACTCTTATAAAACATACTCAACTCCTTAACCTGGAATATTAAGGGTCATTCTACCATTTTGGCCACAGTTTGGCGACACGATGAATGCCATCACAAATAGCACTACCAGAGCAAATCGCAGCAATAAACCCTGTTTGTTGCATCAGCCAATAAATTTGAGCCTTATAACCATGTACCTGGCTGTTTAATTGTGATTGACTTTGCTACAATAGCTCCATTAAGGCCTGTCTTGGATGGCAAAACCGGAGGTGTAATGATGCAGAACAAGTCGCAGGTCGGGGGTATCTTAAGTATTATCTCGGGTGCACTAGGCGTAATCGGATTCTTAGCCATGATGGCGATGATTCTTATGTTCAGGTATATGCTTACCTCGCCCACTCTTGGCATTGGCCCTGAGGGTGATGTAGCTTTTGGAGTAGTAGCCCTGATTTATGGCATTTTAGGCTTTATTCTTTTGGTTTTAGGTGCCATCGGGATTATCGGTGGCATCTTTGCTGTGAAGAGACGGCTATGGGGACTGGCGCTGGCGGGCGCGATTTGCGGTATATTGACTTTTTTGCCGACTGGTATCGTCGCTACTATCTTTGTGGCGCAGGCTCAGAGCGAATTCTCAGTGCCCAATCCCACTGATAGCCGGACTACCAGCACTCCGGCTCAGCCGTGACATTATTGAGTTACTTTATCTCCCACACCTGCGGAAAGCCGATAACACACCAGGTAAACTATTCCATGGTTCTATGAGCCTGGCGAAAGCAAAAACACGGGCTGCCACTCCGCAACTCTTCGCAATACGCTGTTATTCTTATTTTAGCCGGTACTGCCTTGCTCCCGGCAAGGCTAAAAGTCTATAATGTGGCATAAGACATCCCAGGAGAGTTCTAAATGGCACAACACGTCCCGACCTATGATGAAGCGCTGTCACTGCTTCACGAGTTAAACCAGAGCGAAAGCCTGCTGAAACACGCCTATGCCGTGGAGGGAGTCATGCGCTATTTGGCCCGGCAGCAAGGGGAAGACGAAGAGAAGTGGGGTATCATCGGGTTGGTCCATGACCTGGACTACGAGCGCTTCCCGGAGCAGCACTGCCAGAAAACGAAAGAACTACTGGAAGAAAGAGGCTGGCCAGAGGATTACATACAGGCGGTGATCTCTCACGGCTGGGGACTGCGTAATGACGTCGAACCGGGGACCGGACTGGAGAAGACCCTGTACACCATCGACGAACTGACCGGCCTGGTCACCGCCACCGCCATCATCCGGCCATCAAAGAGCGTCGCTGACCTCGAAGCCAGGTCAGTGATGAAGAAATGGAAGGACAGATCGTTCGCCGCCGGCGTCAATCGCTCGGTAATCGAAAAGGGCACGGCGATGCTGGGCGCGGAACTGAGCGATTTGATAACCAGTGTCATTATGGGGATGCGTGCGGTGGCGGACCGTATCGGTCTCTAAACCTGACTCCCGGAATCACCGGCCACTCATGGCGAAATCGAGACCGGAGTAATCAAAATTTCTTGGATGATGCTTAGCGGTACCCTCGGCAGATCAGCGTGGACTAGCTCGATCAACCACCAGCGGGCCAGTGGTATCTCCGGCAGGCTGCCCTGCTTGTCCAGTCTGACGCTCTCGACTGTGACCACGCCGTCGTTCTCTTTTTTCCCGGATAGATAGCACAGCAGGTCAAGCAGCGGATTGATTACGCCAGAGTCGCAACGGTAGGGGTTACCGGCAATGGCCGAATACTCCACACCCTTTTGGTTACCGGTGACTCCCAGATTCAGTGTCGACAGGAAAAAACCCCCCACCTTCATCTGCATGACTGACGTCCAGCCAGCCGTATCGTTCAAGAACTCGGCGAAATAGGCGCCGTGATTGGGCGTCCCCAGCATGATGAGCTTCCGGACATCATTCCGATACGCTACCCGGCTGGTATTATTAGGGATGTCCTCGCCTTCAATGTAGGCCCGGGATACCAGTCCCCCCATGCTGTGGGCGATAATGTCAACCTTACTAACGTTCTCCCTTTTCTTGATGGTCTCGATTTCAGCGGCCAGGTTCCGGGCGTAACCAGTGATGCTTTCCATAGTCCCCTGGGAAGGGTCCCGCGAATAATTGCTGCGGTAGACGACAAAGCAATCACCTTCCAGACGCTTCATGGAAGAGGAGAGTGAGGGCTCCTGCCCATCAGCCGCGACCAGCTCCCAATCTCCCGGCTGATATATATCTTTACCGGTCAGATATTCAATCAGTTCCTTCCAGGCTTTATCAGGGTCAAAAGAGACCCCCTGGAAGCCATGCACCAGCAGAACAGGCGGTCGCTTAGTGGTTAGACTGCAGGTGACCTGGCCCTTGGATAAGGACACTGCCGCCTCAATGTACATCTCCAGGTCAGCGATACTGCTTATCTTCTGGTCTCGCGCCTGGATAACGATCAGACGGTTGACCAGGGCCTTGACCCGCTTCGGATCAATCTCGATGGCTTTAGTAAAATCGGCTATGGCCCGGTCGTATTCCCCCAGGTAGGCATAGGCCACACCGCGGTTGTTGTAGGCGTCGGCCAGTTTTGGATCCAGCTCAATGGCTTTACTGAAATCAGCTATCGCCAGGTCGTACTTGCCGCTGTAAGCATACAAAACGCCCCGGTTATTCAGGGCTTCACCATAGGTTGGCAGGGACTCGACGGCCTGGCTGAACTCCTGAAGGGCCTCCTCATACTTCCTCTCTTTGAGCAGAGCCAGTCCGGCCTGGTTATGCAGCATCGCCGGCGACCGGCAACCGGTCAACACCGTGAGCGCCACCAGGACCACCAGAACGCACACCACCACTACTTTCCGCATCGTCACTCCTGTAG
>JAQTRN010000169.1 GCA_028711795.1 Dehalococcoidales bacterium
AACACTATGACCGAAGTGACGGGCTCCCCGAAGTCTGACGGTGGGGAGCCCAGTGAGAGCCGGGCGGCTACGGGGGCGAGAATGTCACGCCCGTGAAAGGTGGGGCTGACCGGCTCACGCCAGAAATGGGATTTCGTGATGGCCACAGCTTCCATCCCCGGCGGCAATACCATTTGTCCAGCCTCATCTAATGATGGCCTACCGGTTGGCGACTGCGCCACATAGCTCAGGACGCCGTTATCTGGGGCGACAAAGTCAGCCGACGGCGTCCGGAGAATAGTCGCCTGGCGTTTGGTGCCAACTCCGGGGTCGACGACTATTACGTGGATGGTCTTATCGGGGAAGGACTGGTATGCGGTACTCAGGACAAAGGCCGCCTGCCGGATATCTTGTGGTGGGATAGTATGGCAGATATCGATTATCTGTGCTTCGGGATTGATGCCGAGTATTACCCCTTTCATGGCGGCGACATAGGCATCGTTCAGGCCAAAATCGGTCGTCAGGGTGATGATTGCGCGCATCGGGTCCCGTCCTACGTCAACTCTCGCCGGGCCGTTAGCTGATCCGCAGCATGACTATCGAGATCGCGACAAAGAGGACTACCAGGACGATGGTGATTTGAAACAGGGTCTTTTCTATGCCGCGCTTGGTGCGGAAGACGGAGCTTGACTGGCCGAAAATGCCTCCCAGCCCCTCTCCCCGGACCTGAAACAGGATTGCCAGAATCAGCGCTACGGAGAGCACTATCTGGGCGATACTAAAATACAGTTGCATCTTATCCTTCCTCGAGCTTTTGTTTCAGTAAGTTGCCGACCAGCTTGGGATTAGCCCGGCCTTTGGTGGCCCGCATCACCTGCCCCACCAGGAATGCCAGGGACTGGGTCTTCCCGGCCCTGTAATCGGCCACTGCCGGAGCGTTGGTCTGAATGACCTCGATGATTATTTCTTTGATCTCGCTGGCATCGCTGATCTGACCCAATCCTCTTTCCCTTATGATATCAGCCGCGGCTCTTCCGGTATTGAACATCTCTTCCAGCACTGATTTGCACGTGGCCGCACTGATCGTGCCTTCGCAGTTTAGGTCTAGCAGACCAGAAAGCTGTTTGGGCGACACCTTTTGTCTAAAATCAGCAATATCAATGCTATTAACATTCATGATGCGGCTGACCTCACCCAGGATGAAGTTGCTCCCCAGTTTGGCCCTCTCCGGTAAGGAGAGGCGGTGGGGCTCGCCGGTCGCCATTAGTTCTTCAAAATAGTCCGCCAGTGCTTTAGCGCCCGTAAGCAGGTTGGCATCATATAGCGGGAGTCCGTACTCCTCCATAAACCGGTCGCGCCGGGCCTCCGGTAGCTCTGGTAATCTGGCCTGGACTGTTTCTACCCAGTCCCGGCCCACCACCAGCGGGGGCAGGTCAGGCTCCGGGAAATAGCGGTAATCGTGGGCGAACTCCTTGCTGCGCTGGGAGACAGTCTGGCCTTTTGCCTCCACCCAGCCCCGGGTCTCCTGGACCAGTCTCTTGCCCTCGGCTACTGCCTGCCGTTGCCGTTTCGCTTCGTACTCCATGGCCTGATAGACGGCCTTGAAGCTGTTCATATTCTTGACCTCTACCTTGGCCAGGGTGTCCGGACTGTTTTCCGGACGAATGCTGATATTGGCGTCGCAGCGGAAGCTACCCTCCTCCATATTTCCCGTGGAGACACCCAGGTATTGCAGAATACTGCGCAGCTTGATCAGATACTGCCTGGCTTCTTCCGGAGAACGGAGGTCGGGCGCGCCGACAATCTCCATGAGCGGCACACCGGCGCGGTTGACATCCATCAGACTGTAACTTCCACTATCCGAGGTGCGATGTATCAGTTTGGCGACATCCTCCTCCAGGTGCACCCGGATGATGCCCACCTTTTTCTCCTTACCATCAACCTCGATGCCGAGCCAGCCAGTGTTACTCACCGGCGCATCGTACTGTGAAATCTGATACCCCTTCATCAGGTCGGGATACGGGTAATTCTTGCGGTCGAACTTGGTATAGCCGGCGACGGTGCAGTTCAGGGACAGGGCGGTCATGATAACGTACTCCACCGCCTGTCGATTGATAACCGGCAGGACTCCGGGCATACCCAGGCATACCGGGCAGACATGGGTGTTGGGTGGGGCGTTGGCGTAGTCGGCGCTGCAGCGGCAGAACATCTTGCTTCTGGTCAGCAACTGCGCATGCACTTCCAGCCCGATAATAGTCTCATAATTCATCGCGGTATCAGTAAGTATAGCAATATTGACTGAGAGTGACAAGAAATGTATCTCCGGCGCGCTCTCGGGTTGAAGGGGCGACCCGGTAATATGCTATAATTCTGGAGGTGTGGGGATATAGCTCAATAGGGAGAGCGCTGCGTTCGCATCGCAGAGGTCGGGGGTTCGAATCCCCCTATCTCCACCATATGCCCCTGTAGCTCAGGTGGATAGAGCAGCGGTTTCCTAAACCGCGTGTCGGGCGTTCGAGTCGCCCCAGGGGTACCACGTTTTGAAGCTAAGAAAGCAACGAAACTCTAAATGAGTAAGTGGTCTGTGGTGTTTCTGCTTATCCTTTGCTATCTTTTGCTAATTTGAGTGGAGAGTTGAGGAGAAAGACTGTCCGTGGCTCAGATATAGAGTTTGTTCTTAACTAATGATCTGTACTTTTTGTGTAAAATTTTAAGATCATCGAGTATTGAGTATAACTTTTTCCGACAATCTACTGCATGTTGATAGCCTGGGGCTTTTGGAGAACCGTGTATAACCTCAGGATATAAAGCATGCTGGCGTTGTTCGATGTTCTCCGTTTGTTGATGGTCGGGATAGTCAAAAAAATTCTGAGCAGTAAAAAGAAGGAGTTCATCAAGTTTGTCTGTAAATCTCTGGCATGATTTCCTTAACTGTGTGTCTAAGTATTGATTGCCGATTTTCTCGAAAAAAAGACAAGTCTTTTAGCCTTCATTGTCTGTCCCAAATAATATCGGTCGGTTCCCAACATGTCTATGAAATCGGTTAAGTCTCCCTCATTGAGTATTTGGTCGGACTCTGTGAACTTGGCCTTGTCGGACACTCTAACTGCATTCCTCTGTAATAGCCTTAGTATGTGATTTCTGAAAGCAAAGGCGAGAGCAAATGAAACGAACAAGACTGTTGCAGCTATCCTCCAAAAAAGTAGGTTTTCCCATAGATTCTTGACAATATACTCAATTAGACCATCAATAAGTGCGTTCATATTGATACTCCATTATTGAATGAAGAGATGGCATATTTGTATTAGTATAGCTCGATTTTGACAGACTTTCATCGAATGTCCTCGCCGCCATTTCCTGCAATCCATGTATTCAGACTATACGTGTCTAGTGTAAAGGCCACTGTTGCGTATCCCTGGGCGTTCTAAGCCTATCTTTAGGTACACGCCTGATTTAAGCATTAACGTGGCGTGGGTATATCTCAAGTCGCGCCGGGCCTCATGCACCCTTATCTATAGCTGGCGGTGGAGGAACCATTCGTTTTTACGGGCTTGCTCCAGACTGGTGCCGCGGTCGTGGTAGATTTCGAATACTTCACCCGCAGTCGT
>JAQTRN010000170.1 GCA_028711795.1 Dehalococcoidales bacterium
CATGTTTCTCAAGGAAAACGAGATACTCCTGGCGCGCGCTAAGGGCGTCGGCATTCTGTCCAGAGAGAAAGCGATAAATTGTGCGGTCACCGGCCCGGTGCTCCGGGCCAGCGGGGTAGCCTGGGATCTGCGTAAAGCGGACCCGTACTCCATTTACGACCGGTTTGAGTTCGATATACCCACCGGCCGCGCCGGAGACTGCTACGACCGCTACCGGGTAAGAGTAGAGGAAATGCGGCAGAGCCTGCGTATCCTGGAGCAGGCGGTGAAACAGCTGCCGTCCGGCCCGGTCAGGGCCGACGTGCCCCACCTCGTCCGCCCCCCGGCGGGAGACGCCTACGCCCACATCGAGTCTCCGAAAGGGGAGCTTGCCTTTTACCTGGTATCCGATAACTCCATCGCCCCGTACCGGTGTCATATCCGCCCCACCAGCCTGATGAACCTGGCGGCCCTTAAGGATATGGCCATCGGCTGGAAGATTGCCGACCTTATCATCATCTTTGGCAGCATCGATATTTGTTTAGGCGAGGTTGACAGATAGTGATTATTACCAGCCCGAGTGTTAACAGCCTCCTGAACCCCCAGACCCTGGCTGCCGACTGGCCGGGAGGGTTCTGGTGGCACTGGGTACTCTTTACGATAATCGTTATCGCCGTCGTCATCGTCATGGTCATGGGCTATATATACATGGCCCGAAGGCAAATCGGGCGGATGCAGTCCCGCGTCGGGCCCAACCGCACCGGCCCCTTCGGGCTGCTGCAGCCGATAGCCGACGTGCTTAAAGTGCTGCTTAAAGAGGGTATCACGCCGACCAATGTCGATAAAACAGTCTACTGGCTGGCGCCGATAGTCGGCCTGTTCCCGGTATTCTCCATTTTCGCCGTGATGCCGTTCACCAACGGGGGGATGCTCGCCAATCTCAATGTCGGCATTCTCTACGTGGTAGCCATCAGCTCGATATCGACGGTGGGGATGTTCATGGCCGGGTGGAGCTCAAGCAACAAGTTCTCCCTTATCAGCGCCATGAGGGTCGTCGCCGCGGTGGTGAGCTACGAGATACCGGTGCTATTGTCCATCGCCGGAGTGCTGCTGCTGTCCGGTTCGCTGTCAATGAACGACATCGTGCTGGCCCAGGATATTCCTTTCATCCTGCTTCAGCCTTTAGGATTCATCGTCTTCTTCATCGCCGGTCTGGCCGAGATCAGCCGCAGCCCCTTCGACCTGCTGGAAGCAGATTCGGAGATCGTCGCCGGTTTTCATATTGAGTACTCCGGCATCAAGTTCGCCCTGTTCTACCTGGTGGAGTACGGCGAAGCCTTTCTGCTGTCGTGCCTTATCTCCACTCTCTTCCTCGGCGGCTGGAGAGGCCCGTGGCTACCGGAGTGGATGTGGTTCATCGCCAAGGGAGTGTTGGTATGGTTCGTCATGGTCTGGCTCTGGGCAACCTTACCCCGTGTCAGGATAGACCAGATGATGGCGCTGGCCTGGAAGTTCCTCCTCCCCCTGGCCCTGATTAACCTGGTCGTCACCGCCATACAGGTGCTTACCTTGCCCGAAGGCTCGCTCTGGGTGATGATACCGGTCAATTTCGTGATAACAGCAGTACTGATACTGCTTTGGTCTAAAAACTCCAAATTAGGATGGGGCAGAGTTGAAGTTTGAACGGTACGGCCTGGGAATAGCCAAGGGGCTCTCGGTAACCTTAAAGCACATGTTCCGCCACCCGACAGTAGCCCAGTACCCGGAGCAGAAATTAAACACGTCGCGCCGGATACGGGGTAACGAGCTCGTCTGGGACCGGCAGAAGTGCACCGGCTGCGGCACCTGCGCCAAGACCTGCCCCCAAGGAGTAATCAAGATTGTCACCTCGACAAACCGGGTAAATAACAGGTACGAGGTCGAGAAGTACCAGGTGGACACCGGTTACTGCATCCAGTGCGGCCTCTGCGTCGAGTCATGCCCCTACCAGACGCTCTTCATGGGTTACGCTTACGAGAGGGCAAAATACCGGCGCGGCGAGCTGGTGCAGAACATGGAAGATATGATGCTGGAGTCAGGGAAAAAGCAGCCGAGCGGTTACTTTTACCCTGAAATCGCCCAGGAACTGCCCCGGCAGACACTGCTTGTAGAAAGGATTACCGAGGAAGAATAATGGGAGTGGATATCGCCTTCTGGGTGTTAGCCATCGTCGGCATAGCCGCAGCTATAGCCGTGGTCTCGCTCAGGAATGTTTTCCATACCGCTCTGATGCTGATTCTATGCCTGCTCAGCGTCGCCGGAATCTACGTCACCTTAAGTGCCGACTTTCTGGCGGCGGTACAGATTCTGATATATGTCGGCGGTATATCAATACTGATAATACTGGCCATCATGCTGACCAGAGAAGTCCAGCATGGCAGCCTCTCCAACAAGCTGAGAATCCCGGTCTTTATCGTGGCGGCGGTGTTTCTCGGGGTGCTGATTTTTGCCATGGTCAACTCGCCATGGCAGATATCTTCGCTGCCGCCTGTCGAACCAACCACACCGGCCCTGGCCGGTAAGCTCCTCGGTGAAGGAGGTTTCATCCTGGCGATAGAGGCCGCCGGAGTCCTCCTCTTAGCCTCCATTCTGGGAGCGATAGTTCTGGTGAGGGAGAAATAGCGGTGTCTGTAAGCTTAGAACACTATTTAGTATTATCGGCAGTCCTCTTCACCGTCGGACTGTTCGGAGCGCTGACGAAACGTAACGCTATCGTTATCCTGATGTGTGTTGAAATCATGCTCAATGCGGTGAATATCGCCATGGTCGCTTTCTCCCGCTTCATCACCCCGGAGCTGTTGACCGGGCAGGTATTCGCCATCTTTATCATGGTGGTCGCCGCTGCCGAAGCAGCCGTAGGGCTGGCCATAATAATATCCATCTTCCGTAAGCGCGATACCATCGAGACTACCGATATCAATTTAATGAAGGGCTAGAATGTGGACAGAGATTAAAAGAGCCAAGAGTCTGATGATAGCGGAGACGTGGAAAGAACTCTTCGAGGGAGAAGGGATACCCACCCGCATACTGACCGCTTCCGGAGAGCCGATGGGGCAGGAACTGGCTACCTACCGCATCCTGGTACCGGAAGATAAGAAACATGTTATCGAAGAGGTGTTAAGAAAACTGTAATGCCTGCTCAAGTAATCTGGCTGATATTTTTGCTGCCGGTCTTTTCGTTCCTGATAATATCGCTCGTCGTCCGTCCTCTGGTGAAGCGGGAATCGAAAATCGCCGGTTATATCACCATCACCGCCATCGGCATCTCGCTGGCCCTCTCCCTGTGGACGCTGGCGGAAGTGCTGGGGGCCTCCGGCCACGAGCTGGACACCACCCCCATCGAGTGGCTGGCCGTCGGTGGTCTCACCATCAACGTCGGCATCATGGTGGACTCGCTCACGGCGGTAATGCTGGTGGTGGTCACCACCGTCAGCCTGATGGTGCAGATTTACTCTCAGGGCTATATGCAGGGCGACGCCGGCTATCACCGCTACTACGCCTGGATGTCGCTGTTTACCGCCTCAATGCTGGGCGTGGTCATGGCGGACAGCCTGCTCC
>JAQTRN010000171.1 GCA_028711795.1 Dehalococcoidales bacterium
GTCCCGAAACGGGGCAGTGCTGAGCGAAGAGGTGCTACCCGTATTCGGCTACACCTGGTTCAAGGTAGCTCCCGGCGATTTTGTCAGGTTAAGGGGATCTTTGCGTTTTGACGAGAGCGACAGCGAACTGGCTATCCTTCTGATTGAAAGGGAGACAGAAGAAGTAACCGACTCCGTGGTCGCCGTGCTGGTATCTCCGGGTAATGCCAGTGCCTTGCCGCCGTCATGGCCGGGAGCGCCCGGCTCGTCGGGTTCCGACTGGAGTTCGCTGCTCTTCATGATGGTCCCGATCATGATGCTGGGCACAGTGGTCGCGGCAGGCCGACCTGCCAGGGATGAGAAGAAGGCAGAGCCGGTTACCACAAGGGAGGAGCGGAAGCTGCTGCCCGAAGGGAGGCAGGAAAATGCCCGGTGAATTTTACATTGAAGGTAAAGCGGAAAAACTTGATCTCACGGATATCAAGGACCTTATCTCGCAGATACAGACCAGCATTGTCCAAGTACAGAACGATGTCAGCCAGGTAGTCTTGTCGAGCGGCAAGCAGCAACTCTCCATGGACTTCTGGAGTGAAACGTTCGATGAGGCCGAAGTAGAAATCGACGCCGCCGGCGAGACGAAGGACTTGCCCCCTATAACGGTGGAGAAAATACCGTCCGGATCTTCGGTGCTGAGGGCGGTGGCCATGTTCAAGTTCAGGATGCTCGGCAATACCAATGCCGGTGCCAACAGGCTGAGCGGCGGTACGGTACCGGAAACAAGCCAGGTGATACAGGTCCGTGATGACACACCTGGTGACTGGGGTGACGCGATTAATTTCGTTGACAGCCAGTACGGTATTGACGGCGAAACCAGAGAGGGCGGCGATGTTTGTATCGGGAGTATCGACGTCTCGAATATTGTGGATGGTAACGGTGTTTACGAGTTCCAGTGGCTCATGGCCAGACCGCTATTAAACTACATGCTCTTCTGTGACGTTCAGATGGGCATCCGCGTGTGGTATTCGGTGCCGCCGAGCTAAGCCGCGAAATGGAAGCATTATGAGTAGAACGACAAGAGAAACCTGGATCGACAAATGTGTATACGTCAAGGCAGGCATGCCACGGCGCTGGGTAACCGCTGCTCCTTACGCCTCCTGGGAAGACCTGGTAACCGGTGCCGGCACTCACTATGACGGTTACAACGGAACCGACTATGTAGGCCTCCAATTTGCCGGATCGGCGTCTCATTTGCCGGCTAACAATCCCTGGGACTGGCTCAGGAGATTCGGCGCTATCTGGGACCCGCGAACCGACTATGACGCCGGTGATTACAACGGAATGCCGCCCGGGGCCGTTGCCGTAGGAGGTAGGGTCAAGGTCTGGGTAAACTCCAAGACATCCTGGGGCACCAAGCCGACTTTCAATGTGTACGCCTTCACTCCCGGGATGCCGGGAGATATTGTTGCCGCCGACTTCGTTAATTTTGGTTCGATCCCGTTCTGTAACGTCGATGTTGATTACGATGCCCTGGTGGTCGGCGCCCGGAACGATTTCGAGCTTAATAACGACGGCTTGGCTTATCTGCATTTCAGCAACCTGGTCAACCTCGGAATACGTAATGCCAATTTCGATGTAGCCGGCATCGCGCACGAGAACCCTGACGGTGGCCTTTACCAGGGATGCGGCCCCGTGCTTTCCTGTTTTAATTACACCGACCGGAAAGCGTTACTGGAAATCGATTATGAATCACCTCCTCTTGTAGGCACGTACGTTGCCCAGAATGTTGACATATATTCTGCACGTTTGAGGGGTCGGCTCATGCTTGATGGAGGTCTAGCCTGCCAGGGCAGATTCGAATATGGTGAGACACTCTCATTCGGGGACGTTACCGACTGGCAGCTAGTAATCGAAGAGAACCCATCAATCAACCAGGGCTATTTTACGGCAGATGTCTCCGGACTTAAGCCCAACACGCAGTACTATTTCAGGGCGGTCGCTACCAACCCAATAGGGACTGATTATGGTCACGGTTCCTCCGCCTACAAGTCATTCACCACGTTGCCGGGACCGCCATTGGCTGCGGGAATTAAAGGCGCCAACATGCCGAACAGACTTTTGGGAGTGAAAGCCATATAAAGGTCAGATTATTGGAGGTGAAGACATGAGATACGCAGTGATTGCTAAAGGATTAACGCTTAACCAGCTTGAGGCTGAGGCAAAGAAAATCGGTGCCACAGATGTAAAGAAGACTAAACTCCTCAGCCAAATATTCTGCGAGCTTGATGAAGCGCAGGCGACAAAGCTGGCAACGGTCCCCGGGTTGGTGGTTAAGCCCCTTAAAGAATATAAGACCGACCAGGTAATGACGGAGCTGCCGCCGGTGGAGACCATATCCGACGTCTTTTACCTGCTGCGCTCTTACTTCACGCCGCCGCTTACCGGCACAGGTCTCACCGTGGCCGTGCTGGACAGCGGTGTCAGGAAGACACACCGGTCGCTATTAAACAAGGTTGTCTACGAGGCCAATTTCACCGACTCGCCGTCAGCTGACGATGTCTTCGGGCACGGCACCCAGGTGGCCTTCGTGGTTGCCGGAGGTATGCATGCTCTCGGTGAAAAGGCCGGTGTCTCGCCCGGCGCTTCAATTATGAATATCAAGGTTATCAGCGATGAAGGTCTGGGCAGTGACGAGAGCATCATCCTTGGCATCGACAGGGTCTGTGACCTGGCTGAGGCAGCCCGTAAAAAAGGACTCTGGCCGACGGATGACCTTTATCCCAATGTCATAAATCTTAGCCTCGGCGGGGAAGATGACGGCGATGCTGACAACCCGGTGAGGCTGGCCTGTCGCCAGGCAAGTATCGACTACGGTCTTGATGTCATTGCCGCAGTTGGTAACTCCGGGCCGAAGATGACCACCGTCATGCTGCCCGCCTGCGATCCGGAGGTGATTGCCGTCGGGGCGATAGAGACCAACGACGAACTCGCCATCTGGGAAAAATCGTCAAGAGGCCCGACGGTGCAGGGCGAGACCAAACCTGACTTTGTCATCTGGGGCACCAACCTGGAGATGGCTAGCAACAAGAATGACGAGGAGTATGTTGCCAAGTCCGGCACCAGCTTTGCCGCGCCCATGCTCTCCGGTCTTACCGGGTTGCTCTGGGAGAGCGGCCGGAGAGCCTATGGTGAGGCATGGCCTTTCCGCTGGACCGAGGCACGTCAGTTTGCTCCCTACTTCTCTACCAAACCAGTAGACGCCCCTGTAAAGAAAGACAACGCCTACGGGTTCGGGCTGCCGGCGATGGGCACCATGCTGGGACAGGTGGCACAGACATCGGCTCCGGCAGGTGACATGACGCCGGCTATGAACATTCTGGTGATGATGGCCATGATGACTGGAATGGCAGGAGGCATATAGATGGACGGTAATGATCTCATCACATCCATAGTGGCGCTGGGCGGCGTCCCTTTGATTCTGGGACTGGTACAGCTTTTCAAGCCCTTTATCGCCGACACGCGTTTCTATCCCCTGGTGGCGTTGGGATTCGGTCTGGCAATCAACCTTGCCGCCGCCTGGGCGCTGGGAG
>JAQTRN010000172.1 GCA_028711795.1 Dehalococcoidales bacterium
GCCGAAATCCAGCGAACGCTCGATAAGACCGGTAGCTCCTTGATAATCTGCCCAAAACAGGGCTGCTCCCGACTTTTCTCCGGGTACCAACCGCAGGATAGGCCGGTCACCCGGGGCATCGACGTATCGCACCCGCTCCCAGTATTTCCCAAGAGGCAGGCTTACACTCCGCCAGAGACTGTCAATACCCGCACCAGTTTTGTAACTGGCGAGGTAAACCACTTTGCCGTCCTCGGAAGGCCCGACATCATTAAGCCCGCTGATGATCGTGTCGATGTAGCTGGGCTGATTCCAGATCTCGCCGTCATCAACACTCCATGAGAAAGCAGACTCATCATTGGGAAAGCCAGTCTGCCAGTTTAAACCATTCGCCCAAAGGGGGACGGTATTTATAACAGCCGTAGTGAACGAGGATGCGAAAGCCTGACTGCCGTCCCGCGACCATGCCACAACCAGACGCGCCTCTCTTGCCCCAATGCCAAGCCCACCGCTAGGTGGTTTGTCCGCAAAATCCCAAGTAGGAAGGGAAGAACGCGGATCAAAGGTTCTCCAGAGCGCCAGACCGCCTGTGGTCTGAGCGCCATAGACGCCACCAACCAGGAGCTTGCCACTTGACGTAGTACCATAGTAAGCCAGACTGTAAGGCCGGACTTGGGGACAACCAAGCGGGTAAAGACGACTACCATCAACACGGTAGACTCTATTCCCCGTCAAGGTACCATCATCCAGCGTTAACCAGGAAACACGATAGGTGGAAACGCAGAAATCAGACGGCAAGGCAAGGTCGGCTGTCACCACGCCGCCCCAACCGACGGAGCTGATCTTGACCGGGTAATTAGTATGCCCTCCGGCCGCATTCCAGAGCGTTGTATTGGCCATAACATTGCGCGTACCAAGATTCAGATAAGAGTCCGTTCCATCCGCCCCGATTACCGCGTAATAGTAACCATTGGTGTAATCCGCCGGAAAACGGATGGAAAGAAATGACTGGGCGGGTGCTGCTTGCGGGACCCATGTATCCGGCAGATTCGGCCTGTCCTGAAGTATATAAACTGCGCCGGCTCCAGGAGGCACGACGCGCGTGACAACCGCATAATCGTGAACGATGGTCCCGTTGTAGTTGTAGCCCGATGAAATATCTACTGCGGTGATAAACTCAGGCGCCAGTAATCCCGTATTTGTATTCACCCAGGTACTACCGCTATCCAACGATACATAGAGGTCGGTACGACCGGCAACCACAGCCGCAACGATCTTCTCATCATCCGGCGCCACTGCTAGTTGATAAACCCCCAGTCCCGCCGGGGACTGGATCTGATCCCAGGTTGCACCACTGTTGGTAGAGCGCAACAAACGAACAGCTGGAAGGTCTGACAGATACAGGGTCTTTCCGTCCTTGCCAACCGCGAACGCACTTGCTTCCGAGGGACTGACTACTACGTTCCCTGCAAGCCCCGGTGTGGCGACGATGTCCCACTTCAGCTTGCCGATATCGGCCGCTACTGTTGTTGCCGGCATGACCATGGGCGACACTACCGCCAGTAGCAGAACAATGAGAAGTCCACTTATAGCTCTATTTGTCATTTGTGCTTATTTTATCACCGCGCAGGCACTGCTCCTGCTATTTCGCTCCCGCCATCGGGCTTACCCGTCGGCGCAAGTACCAACCCAGCACAATGAATATGACGGCTGACCCTACTACCCCACAGAAAGCGATCAGGGCAGCGCGATAAAAGAATTCCCCGGGGAACATCATAATCAGGTAATCGCGGGAAGGGTCGAGCAACCACAGGTCATTGGTAAAACTCAACTGGTGAAAAAGGATAAAGAAAGAGTTGAAACCGAAGACCGACCAGAGCGCAAAAATACCCGCCAGGGAAAGAGTGACAACTCCACCCCACAGAAGCGCTGCTGAAGCACCTCCGGGACGAAAACGCCGGTCGAGGAAGATAAGGACCACTGCGGCCAGGGCAAGCAGCCCCAGGGTCACCCACTGTAGAACGTACAGCATCTGCACCAGGCCACGGACATCCTCCAGATGCGTCAACTCCTTCAGGTTGTAGAGAGGCGATGAATGACCTAGCTTGAGCACATTTATCTGGGGAGTGGCGGCATTCCCGTTAAAGTAATCAATCAATTGATGCGCTGCCATCTTGAGTTCCGGCTGACTGATACCCGTCACGCCACTGATGTTGTAACGTTCAAAACCATCTTCGTAGAGTCCCTGGGTATTGATTTCCAAACGAAGGACTGTCGCCAGCAGGAATACAGGCAGACAAACACAGAATAGAACGATAACGCCGATACGGATGATTCTCAATGACACGCCTATTCCTTGCCGGGTTCAAGCGGCAACCGCATGCTTATGCCATCATAGCTTCTGAAGCGTTGTCCGGCAAGCTTGTCCGGCTTGGTACCACTTCGCAAGTGCTATAATCCTCGACGGACTCCTGTCCCATCAACACCGGAGGTGCCCGATCAGCGAAGCCAGACCACCGGAGCCAACCAGCCGTCTTCCGCGACATGTCGCCATCGTTATGGACGGAAACGGCCGCTGGGCCGCAGAGCGCGGCCTGCCACGTATCGAAGGTCATCGCCGAGGCCTCGAGACCGCCAGTGAGGCCGCGCGAGTGTTCATCGACTATGGAATCCCATATCTGACACTGTATGCCTTTTCTACCGAGAACTGGAAACGCCCTCCCACGGAAGTTTTGGGCCTCTTCAGCCTCATGGTCGATTTCCTGGATAAAGGCGTATCCTTCGCGCTCGAGCACGGCATCCGTTTTCAAGCCCTCGGCCATATGGAAGAACTCCCTCCGCCGCTGCAGAAAGTCGTCAGCCATGCGGTTGAGGCTACCCGCGGCTGCAATCGCCTCACCGCCAGTGTCTGCCTGAATTATGGCGCACGCGCGGAAATGCTCCATGTCATACGTGGACTGGTCCTAAAAGGGGTGCCTGCTTCAGATATCACGGAGGCAATGATAAACGCCGGTCTCTATACCGCCGGCATGCCTGACCCCGACCTCATCATCCGGACCGGCGGTGAACAGCGCCTGAGCAATTTCCTGCTCTGGCAAGCCGCTTATGCCGAATTCTACTTTACAGATACGCTCTGGCCTGATTTCGACCGGAACGAAATCCAGAAAGCATTGGAAAACTACTCGAGCCGGCAACGGCGCTTCGGCGCAATCAAGTAACAATTAAGCAGCGAGTGTGATTCACTAAGGGAGACAGTGATAGAAACATGAAAACCACGAGCCCTGCCACACACGAACGGCGTACCAAAATAGTCTGTACCATCGGGCCGGCCACCAGCACCTCTGAGAAAATAGTTAACCTGATTCAGGCCGGCATGGATGTGGCCCGCCTTAACTTTTCCCATGGCTCATTGGAGGACCATTCCCGCGTCATCGCGGCATTGCGCACTGCCGCCCGGCAGACCGGCAAACATATCGGCATACTACAGGACCTGCCTGGTCCCAAGGACCGTACCGGAAGTTTGAAAAGCGGGCCGGTCACCCTCAAGACCGGTCAGAACTTCATCCTGACCACGC